>JAHBXR010000014.1 GCA_019636335.1 Pirellulales bacterium | reverse complement strand
AAGCCGCATCGCGATCACGCGCGCCTCTTGCTTGCCACTCAGAATTTTCTCGGTAGGTGGCTTCGCTCGCGGTTTGCCGTGCAGTGTTTGCTCGAAGCCCTCCGTCACGAATCGTTCACGCAGCTTCTCGACCGTGCGAGTGCGACTGTCGAAGGCCGCGGCAATCTGTTCGTCGGTCCAGGCCGGGCCGCCTACGTCGGCCTTCAACAACATCTGCGCCCGTCGAACCTTTTGGCTCGAACCATTAAGATGCTTGACAACTTCGCCCAGCGTTCGGCGTTCCTTCGCCGTCAGCCGCACAATATACTTCTTGTTCATGGGACACCTCCGTGTTGCCGGAAGTCTCCCAAGTTTCCCGATCTCCGCCAACCCGAACTTCTAGCCGTGACAAAGCACTAGTTACTGCCTTTGGTCAGACCGTAGGCAATCGTGTCGCGGTGGCGATGCGCCCCTCCCCGCTATTCGGCCTCCGTTAGTGCATGGTTCACTCGCCGAGGGTTTCGCCCACGCGGATTCACGAGCAATTCGCCGCCTCTCCCTAAGCACGGCACCATAAATTTGGAGGCGGTCACCGACGTTCCCAAGCCTTACAAGGTGTTTTGGCAAGTTGTAAACACTGGTGCGGAGGCACGAGCTGCGAATCAGCTGCGCGGCGACTTTTACGACAGCGATAAGAGCGGTAGACAGCGAGAAGAGGAGACGACCTATGCGGGGATGCACTGGGTTGAGTGCTTCGTCATCAAGGACGAAATCTGCGTTGCCCGCAGTGGAGAGTTTGTAGTCAACATCGCTTGACGTACAAGGCCAAGTGCCGAACGAGGCGATTCTGAGAGTAATTCGATGTAAACTGACTCACTCGCAAGTAACCGTCGTTCACAGTCCAAACGCTATCGGCAACGCAGGACCGCCTGCCTCGATGTGGATCCCAATTTTGGCAAACGGGCGCGACTTGAGCGCACAACATGGTTTGGACCGACACCCCGACGCAGCTAAAGTATTGATCAAGTTTGACTACGAGTCCGTCCGCAAAGTCAAGATTGAAGAGGCGCTTTGTTGACGATTGTCGAGGCATGCAAATTCGTCGTTAGGCCGTAGGCATTCGTAGCAATCGTCAGCATTCGCCCTCCACCGCCAAAATCGTTGCTCGCGTTCGTGAGGGGGCTGCGTGGGGCTTTCTCGCCGGATAAGGGGCCAATGTCATCGGCAAAGCCACAGGGGGTTCGGCCAACTCGCGCGACGCTGGTTGCCTCGTAGAATCACAATAGCTGTCCCCCTGCGTGAAAAGTCGCTCCCGCCCAGACGAATCTGGCCAATTGGCTGAAAAAAAGTCGATCTCCCCCTGAACCAAAAGTCAGCGGCTGGCGTCTAATCAGGACGGACGGCGGCGGACTCGCCGAACAAACCGAGACCTTGAAACCGCGACCCATGCGGAACTGGTAGTACCTTCCATGATCTTCTTACGACTGAGTTCGATCCAAGAACGCATAGGTGCGGGTTATTCCGCGCTGGCGGGTTCCACGTGCGCCCAGGGTCATTCCGGGCGACGAGGCAGCTTGCTCGCGGGGAATATGCCCACACTCAGACTGCGCTTGTGACACTCGGCCGCTACTACGCGATCCCCTCCAAGGCCTGGTGTCCGAGCGACATCGGGCCTTTTTTTGTTGGCTGATCGGGACACAAACGCAAACGCCAACAAGCATCGCTGGGTCGGTAGCTGAGACGCGGGCACCGACCGAAGGTAGGTCGGCGGTGGCCTGAAAAGCCGCAGACGAGGATTCGAGCGCCTCCCGACCCACTGCGCTCAGCGTGCGCGCTGACAAAAACACACATGGCTCGTTCGTCTATCGGCCTGAGGATACCGCCCTTTCAAGGCGGAGAGATGGGTTCGACTCCCAAGCGATACCGCCGGTTGTTGATCAAGGATCCATCGAAGGCCCACTTGCGGTGGTCGGTCGTGCGGCAGAACCCGGAGGCTTATGTGAGTGGCACCGTGCGTCACCCGGATCACAAAACGATCCGGTTGGACGATTGGCATCGCGTGTTCACAAACACGGAGAACCGGGCGCCTGCCATGCGGCACCTGGTGTTTATCGATTGATCGAGCGGGCCGTCGCTCACGTTGGGCGGCGGCCCGCAATATGGCGTCCGTGGTGTAGCGGTTTCTGCACGTCTGGCTCGGGCACCAACCGAAGGTTGGTCGCCAGAAGGTGACGGTTCAACTCCGTTCGGACACCCTGGTGCGGCAAAGCCGCACAGAGCAGGAGAGAAGAGACAGTAGAAAGTAGGACAACAGCAGTTCTCCTGCGGTCTACTCTCTACTTTCAACTCTCCGGAATTCAAAGAGGAACGAATCGATGGTAGCGAAGACGCTTGAGCGCCCGACGCTGGTGCTCAACCGCAACTGGCAGCCGGTGAACGTGGCCACCGTGGCCCGGGCGCTGGTGCTGGGTGCAAAGCAAAGGAGGCAATTACGTTAGGGTTTCTGTCAAGCGGTTGGTGCCTGTGGTCTTGACTGAGCTTCCCCAAGCAAGGCATTAAGGTCGAGTGACCGTGTGAACATCTCCAGACTTCCGTCCCCGCTTCTCGGCCATGTCTCTTGCGGGCGGTCCCAATAGAGTTCCACCCCGTTGCCATCCGGGTCGCGCAGGTACAGGGCCTCGCTCACTCCATGGTCGCTCGCTCCGTCCAGTGGAATCCCCGCGGCCAGCAATCGGCGAAGTGCATCGGCCAGCGCGGCCCGAGTCGGGTACAAGATCGCGAAGTGATAAAGCCCTGTCGTGCCGGCGGGAGGCGATGAGCCGCCAAGGCTCTCCCAGGTATTTAGCCCGATGTGGTGGTGGTATCCGCCCGCCGACAGAAATGCAGCTTGCTCACCGTAGCGTTGCGTGAGCTCAAAGCCGAGCACGCCATGGTAGAAGCCGATCGCCCGTTCCAGGTCCGCGACCTTGAGATGCACGTGCCCAATTCGCACCTGCGGGTGAATCCGATTGGAATCAGCGATCGTCATCATTGCGGGCCTCCTATCTGATCACGTCGAAAGTCATTACCGCCTGTCGGGCGAACCTACTCCAGCAGCGCTAAGAGATCATTCAAGCTCTCCGCCATCTTGGAGCATCTTCTCCCGTTCACTCGCCATCGGATCACCTGCGTCTAACTTCGCAGCCACGCCCACGAGCCTCATGCGGCCGAGGTCAGAGGCCCACCCTACGCCGGATCTCGGCCGCGATCACTTCGGAGGCAGGGGTGATATCGACCTGAAGGGTTCCCTCCAGGACCTCCAGCGCCTCGAACTGGTTCTGGAGCAGTTTTGGGTTCATGAAGTGCCCTTTGCGTTCCGCCAGACGGCAGCTGATCAGCTCCTCCGAGCCGTGCAAGAAGACATAGTGGACGCATTCGAGGTCGTGCCGTTCCAGATACTGCCGGCATTCGCAATCGGGTGATAGTCGTCTCCCTCGACGAAGTCCCAGCCCACCTTAGTGGCCAGCACTTGCCGACGGTCGTTTTTCCCGTGCCTGAAACGCCCATCAATACGAGGACCATGATTGCGAATCCTGTCAGAAACCGCTTTGCTCGGCCAACTTACTACTTACGCGAATGCAACTGCGATGTGCGTGGACATCGAAAAAGTCAACTTGTCCCCATCGCGGTAACGTTGCGAGACAGCTTCCGTTTCACCGGTGACCGCTTCCACAAGTGCGGAACGCGCCGCGGTATCCAATTGTGCAAACACCGGTATCGACGTCGCCGCCCCCAGCACCGTGAGTTGCACAAAACGCGCTGGCGACGGAAGGTGAATATTGAGCGACCGGGGAGTAACTTCCATTCGCTGAAAGCCTGCATCGCTCAGGAGCGCACGCAGCTCCTCGGCATCCCCCAAGGAAAAGGACAAAGCCACTTCAGAGGTAGCCGAACCCAGGTGCCGTGTCGTCGCTTCAAACAGCGCTTCGTAAACGGGATGACGCTGGAGGGCCTGCCACACACTCAGGACGACACGCCCACCATTGGTCAGTACCCGCCGCATCTCTCGTAAGGACGCGGCGCGGTCAGAAAAAAACTGCAATCCTTGCTGGCACAGCACGAGATCGAACGCGCCATCCGGCAGGGCGAGGGCGATTGCATTCCCTTCCCGCCACTCAATCGTCGCACCTACAGGTGCGGGGAGCGCACTCGCGACGGCCAGCATTTCCGGACTAATATCGAGCGCGACCACCTTCCCTCCCGCTCCAACCAGGGGCGCGACGTGCCGCGCCACGCTGCCTGTGCCGCACGCTACGTCCAGCGCATGCTCGCCAGGCCGCGGAGCGGCGTATTCGAGCAGCACGCGTGTCCAAGGATCAGAGATTGCGGGGCCAAGATACCTCTCATACGTTTCGGCTGCATTCGGACTCTGCTGATGACTCATGGGGTTCTTCTCTTTGACGATACCCGTCCTCATGTCTTTAAAGGCGAAGAACATACGTAGCGGCCGCATAGTCGTGATGCGAATGGCCGCGTTGTAGACCGACGAACTTCTTTCGGCAATGTTCGCTGCAAAAGTAGAACGTCTGCCCGTCGCGCTCGATAAAGGCCTCCTTGGATTTGAATTAGGGTCAGTCCTCATGGGGGCTGGCCAGCCATGGAGTTTAACCTTTTCCCGGCGGTGAGGGCCCCGTTGCCCGCCATTTCCCGAGACGCGGCCGGTGCTGATTCAATGTAAAGTAACTGCTCTACGGCCTTTGGCACTACGGGAAGGCGGGGTCGCACAAACTACTGTCCGTGGTATCGAGGGTGAACAAATCCCAAGTATTGCCGCCCGCAGGATGTGCGAGGAACGTTAGCATCGGCTGCCAAAGGACTGACTCAGAACAAAGTCGCGCTGTTACGGTCATTTCGCTTTGATCGTGCGAAGGACGGGCGTTGGTTAGCAGTGTTTACCCGCGGCATGCGCCCCCAGGCATCGTTTCCGCTACAGCTTGCACCGTCACCCCTGGACGAGCGATCGTGGTATCTGGTCGATCAACTGGTTGAGCTCACCGGAGCCAAGGGCGATTTGATTTGGTGGACCCGGTGCGTGCGACGCATGGGCCCGGGGCCAGTCGAGAGGGCGCTGGGACAGTATCGCGAGGCCCGGCAATCGCAACATGTCCGCAATCCAGCCGGTCTGATGACGAAGATTCTCAAGGATATCGCTGGGGAAATCGGCATCGCGCTAAAGAACGAAACTTGAGCTTGGCGGTCAGAATAGGCCGATGGCCAGGGGCGCAGGAGCAGCGTTTGAGGCGCGTTTCTGATCCGATCAGACGTGAGAGTAGAGCCGGGCTTAAGGCGTGTGATGTTTGATACCAAGCGCTTTCGCGGCCGCCTGAAGTTTGCCGTCGAGTGTGGCCAGCGGCAGCCCCTCGCATAGCGCCAATTCGAGGTAGGCCGCATCATAAGCCGAGAGTTGATGGTCGCGGGCGATGGCCATGACACCGGACCAGGCCGCCGTGACCGTTTGGTCTTCGAGCGTGATGGGAAGGCTTGCCAGGCGGGCCAAGAAGGCAGACGCCTGAGGCGCGGTGCTTCGGCCACGCCGCTCTCCTACGAGCAGTGTATTGGCCACTTCCAGCGCCCAGAGTGCCGGAACCATCGCAGCGGACTTGATGAGGCTGGCAGCCACGGCGTCGGCGTAGTCGCTCGACTCGTCGGCAAAGAATCAGGCAAAGACGACGGAGCAGTCGAGCACAAACCGCGAGGCCGGCGCCGCCGGCTTGGATCGCTTCGTCTTTGCCATTAGTATCGTCGCCCCTCTTCGATGAGCTGCCGCACCGACACGCCGCGGCCCAATTTCGGTCCCTGCTGGTCACGCTGGGCCAGCATGGCGCGCACCACGGCGGCCACATCCGTCTCCTGTTCCACCTCGGGCGGCACCAGCATGGCCACCGGCTTCCCCCGGCGGGTGATGACGATGCGATCCCCTTTGGCGACCCGCTCCAAGAGCTGCGTGAGGTGCGTTTTGGCTTCGAATGTTCCCACTTCGATCATTGGCGGTACCCTAAAACAAACCAGTTTACTTAACTAGTTTATCATGCTAGGAGACAAGGAGCAAGGGAAACTCTCCCGCGCAAGTCTCACGTCCCCGCCGCAGGTGAGGGGCGGGGGACGCTCGCCTCGCTTGTCCGCGGATGGATATCAGCGTGCAAGCGTCGGCGGGAAATAGGAAGCGGCCCCTTCCAGCTGATCCAGAGCCGGGAAGGGGCCCGGTAGAAACCGCAAGCCGGAGAGAGCCGGCAGCATGGAGGCACAACATGTCACACAACACATACAACGGATGGACAAATCGCGAACCTTCGTAGGTGCTACCAAAGATCACAATCCCGAACGGAGACTCGCCCCCCACCGACTGGGAGAGCAGTCGACAGTAGGCGGCGACGCGCGCTGCATGCTGAGGTTTGGGCAGTGGCGACCGGTCGCCCGCGGGGGTGAGCGCTTTGACGACGGGGATTCGTAGCGACCCTCGCGACAGCACGCGCCAGGGACGCCCCGCCAACTGTAGGGACTCGTCTTCCAACACCAACTCGTGGGCTTCGGATTCATAGCCGGCCCGTAAAAGTTCCCACCAATTGACCTTCTGCATTTGGTCGCTGTCGCGAACGGGCTCCCGCGCCTGCGCCGCGAGGGCCGCGCGACGCCGAGCTGCCAGCAGCAGCACGTTCGACAATCTCTGCGAGAACAGCACCGCTTGACGCAACAAGAGTAGAGCGATTGGCAGCAAGATCAACCGATACCCGCCCCACCACAGCAGACCGCCACCAATGATTGCTGCCAGCACTTGGAGGCCAAGTCGGCGAAAGCTGCGTAGCTGGTGATCGAGCGCCTCCTCAATGAGCGCCAGGCTGTAGTCCGGCAGGTAATCGAGGTTGAAACGTGGGGGCGGTAGATCCACTTCGTCCATCTGCTGATTCGCGTAGGCAATGGCTCCTGCGCGAGGGCAAAAGACGAACTCCGACAAGGTGTGGACCGTCAACCAGCCTCGTCGATCACCGAATCCGGGATACACCGGTGTCTCCAGACGATTCACAGAGACGGCTCCTGTTGTTAGTCCGCCTTCCCTTGAATGGTGCGTGAGAACCATTTCAAGTGGAGGCCTCGAATGGGACGAACACTGTTTGTCATCACGCCGCACATTGTGGCTACCGCGCGCGAATACCTGAATTTATCGAAGGCTGGTCAACTGACCGGCATTCACGTGGCCGAATGTTTTCCGGTGTCACCGGAGAGCATCCTCTCGATCTGGGATAACGCCCATTTTGAACTCATGCGGCGCGGCGACCACCGCGAATTTGAACTCACCTCGGTCACGGTCTTCAAGAACGGGCAGGCCGCCGCTCAGTATCACAAGCAAAGTGATCCTGGCAGCGACCTGCCGTTGTTCGCCGACCTCGATGATCCGCCTACTTCCACCCCTTGATCGCCGCGAGGACCGGTGCGATTTCACGGGGCCGCTCGCTCTTCGGCGCCCGCACGCAGGCCAGAATCACGTCACGTACCCCCGCGGGCACACGCACCTCTTTCAGCAGTTCTTCCTCACTCCCCGATTTCGGAAGTTGGCGGCCGAGCGCATGCACGGCAATCCGTCCCCAACTGTAGAGATCCGCGCGTTCGTCGATATCGCGCCCGGCGACCACTTCGGCTGCCCGATAGGGGTCTGGTTGCCAATAGCGGTTGGCGACCGTGCGGTTCGCGTCCAATAACTTGGCCAGCTCAAAGTCGGTCAACACGGGGGTCGCATCTTGCTCCCGCAGCAGAATGAACTGTGGCGACAATTCGCGACGGACGATGGACTGTCGATGCAGGGCAGCCAAGCCTTCGGCGATGCCCCGCAGCACACCGGGGACCAGTTTGGGAGCCAGCGTCCCCTCAGCCAGCGCGTGTTCCAGCGTCACTCCCTCGATCCATTGATCGATGACCCACCAGTTGCCGTCGGTCCGGTCAGGCAACGCCGTGAGGTTCACGGCAATGTTGGGATGCTGACCGATCCGCCCGCACACCTCTGGATGACGCGTGAGTTGATCGCGATACGTCTGGCGGTCTTGATCCGACAGTTGACCGAGGTCGTAGAGTTTTCCGCGGCCGAAACGCTCCGTCAGGTGGAGATGCGTCAGGCGATGAAGCCGCCATTGCAGCGTATTGGATGCAGTCTCCCACGGACCAATGATCTGCGTGACTTCCCAATCCCCCACGAGGCGGCCGCGGCCTTGGGCGCGGGCCTCACCATTCGTATCGAGCTCTTCTGGCGCGAGCAACTCCGTCGGATCCGCAATGTCAAAGAATTTGGCGATGCGAGCGACAGTCCCCATCATCACCCCGCTGCCGCGCATGACGCGCTGCAGTGTGCGGCGTGAAATCTTTAGCGCCTTGGCCAGCCCCTGCTCCGTCAGCCCTTTTTGCAGACGCAAACGCCGGAGCTTAGCGAGGTCCAGCCGATACAAGCGTTGCCCAGTCTTCATCAGAATCGCCCTTTCTGCACAAGGCGCCGGAAACGTCCGGCAAAGGTACCTCGTGGCGATCGGTCAACTCGCGTCCAATGGCGATTGATCACGCCGATCGACCACTCATGGTACTGAATGTCACCACTTGGCACGTGCCGCGGGATGCACTTTTGTGGCTACTTTGTGTCCACCCGCCGGCGGAGTTCAGGCTTTCGCGCCTCGCTCGCGGCACCTGGGAATTACCGATGACCGCCCCAAAACGCCCCACGACGGCGACTGGCAAGCCGGTTGCGGATGATCTGCCGCGCTTGATCACGGCCGACGAATTGGCCGCCATCTTGGGCATGTCCAAGCGGTCCGTCTGGCGATTGGTTGCGAACGGGGAGATCCCCGAACCGCTGCGAGTTGGCGGCAGCACACGTTGGCCACTCGACGAGATCGAAGCCTGGTTGGACGCCGGCTGTCCACCGTGCGAAGAGGCTGAGTAAGCGATGCGGTTCTGTAGTCGCAGACGGCGCACATCGGTAGGTCGGCTCAACCGACCGAGTATCCCAGAATGGACCTGGATACTTCGGGCTCTTTCTTCACCCGGCAGCACCTCCGATGTCAGCCGACATGAACCGCGAGCTCCTCACCATGAAGCAGGTCGCCGAGCAACTTGGTTGCTCGATGACGAACGTCTACACGCTCGTTAGTCGCGGCCTGCTCCCTGTCATTCGCGTTGGTCAATCCAAAGGCTATCGAGTCGACCGGCACGATCTCGCCGCCTTCCTGGACGAACGCAGGATGCAATACGAGACCGTGCCGCGACCCGTCCGACGTCCGCAACTCAAGCACATCAAGCTCTAGCCGGCGGCGCGCCGGGCCTGGTCGAGAAGGAATTTGGGATTGTGGGCCAGATGCTGATAGACCCTGGCCAGCGTCGAAGGATCTCAATGGCCCATCAAGATGGCCACGGTCAACGCATCCAGTCCCCGTTCCAGGGCGTGCGTGGCCCAGGAATGTCGCAGCGTGTAGAGCGAGCACTTGGGGGCCAGTGTGCAAGCAAACCGATAGCGCAGCTTCCGCCGTGCCTCCAATTCGAGTTCGCGGTCCGACTTCTGCACGACCTCACCCCGTTCGATTCGCTCGCGGGCCAACGACTTCGTGAACTCTCGCACCTCTTTATTGCTGAACTGGACATCCTGCGTTTTCAACAGCCGCAGGCCCATCTTGATCTGCAACCGCACGAAGGCGCAGTTGACCGATTCGGTGGTCCAAGGGTTGCCTCGCGAATTGCGAAACAGCTTTCCCTCGGGATAGAGCAACACCAGGCGCCGCGTAATCTCCAAGGCCCGGTCGGTGAGGTAGACAATCCGCGGGATGTTGCCTTTGGACTCCGCTTGCGGGAACACCCAGCGGCTGTTCGCCAGATCGACGTGCCGCGCTTCGACGCGCAACGATTCTTGCGGCCGGCAGCCCGACTCCCAGGTGGTGATCAGCAGGTCTCGCAGTTCCCGCACCGGGATCAGGCTGATCAATTCCTCAAACTGCTCCTGCGAGATAACGGTGTCCCGTTTGCCGGCCCGCGGCTGCTCCATATGCATGATGGGGCTGCGGTCGACATACCCTTGTTGCTCGGCCCAGCGCATGGCCCGCTTGATGCTGCGGCAGTAGTTGCGCCGCGTGCCCGAAGAAACGCCCTCTTCCCCATCGATCCAGAGTTGGACGTGGAACGGCCGCAGCTGTGCGGTGGTGAGCTTGGGGTAGGTCTCGGCAAAGGACTGCAACCGCTCGCGATACCACTCGTACGTGACGGGGGAGCGGTGCTTCGAGCACCAATCCAAAAAGGCATCGATCAACGCCACCACCGAATCGCTGCGCACCGCCCGCTTCTGAGGGCGTGCCATCAGCTCATGGAATGTGGTGAGGGCCGCTTTCTTGTCGGGCCCCAGATCGTGCCGCTTGCCGTCGATGGTGACGAACCACCTGCGGCGGGCCTTCCAAAACCAAGGTCGAGACGCGCGAGCCATGAGAAAACCTCCAAGCTTGAGACGGTAGGAAACCATCCCGCGCAAGCCTGCAGGTTTGCGTCGCGTCACCGAGCGGTTGCCGCCGCTCGGTGACGTCTCTTTCTCACCTTGCCCAGATTCTGTATCAGAATTCTGTACCTGGACAGGTCACGTTGTCGTAAGTCTAGTATCCCCGAGAGGATTCGAACCTCTAACCTTCGGCTCCGGAGGCCGACGCTCTATCCAATTGAGCTACGGGGACGTGATACGCGCTACTTTTCCCGCGGATGCGGGGGAATCTGCGGCCGTCGGTGGTCCCAAGCGGGCCGCAGGGCCCGAAACCCTAAAGATACCGCACTGTCGCCGTCTGTCTACGACCGGAAAACCGCGGTCGCCGCCGCCTTTTCTTGACGCGTGCGCGGCGCGTCACTAGTCTGGCGCTGTCGTAAACGTGCCTGACAGCAGCGGATGCGCTCAGCCGAGGTGCTCGCTCCGCTCGCCGAGGCAGGCATCGCTACGATGTCCGTGGGGGACACTGTTCGTCGGGCCAGGTTCGGCGTTTCGTCGCTCGAACCGAGAATTGCCAGTGGCGTTGGATCGCGTCGCCTGGTGGTTCGGGAAGCAACCTTACGATCCCAATCGTTTCTGTGTCCCCAGCAAGCTTGACCCCGCAATCGTACACAGGGGCGCTGCTTGCCACGCGATGCTCCAATCCCGGTGGGTTCTCCCGGGACCGCGACCATCGATGTGACCAGATCGAGCCAGCACGTCTTGCCAGCCTGGAAGTAGCTCCTTGATGAGTCTCGCGTCACGATTGTTCCCGATGGTCACGCGTCCGGCAAACCTGCTTCCGCTGCTGGCGCTAGTGTGCGGCCTGGCGTGGGCCGATTTTGCGTTGCGCGCCGCCGACCCAACCAAAGACAAAGGGAAGCCATCGCCCCCGTCCAGCGATGATGCCGCAGAGCTGACGTTGCCCGATTTCTGGCCCGAGGGGCACCCGCTCCCCCAGGTCAAATCAAACTGCGTGAAGTGCCACTTGAACGCCGGTCGCGAGTTGACGGTCCCGCTCGTACACTTTGCCCACAGCGTGCATGACCTGAACCAGATGTCGTGCCACGACTGCCACGGCGGCAACACGGTGGATGACGCGAAAGCGCACGAGGAGGATTTCGGCTTTATCGGCACGAAGTTGAGCGCTCACATCGCGCGTTGCGCGGAGTGCCACGAAGAGCAGGCCGACGTGCTGGCCGCCGGGCCTCATCATTGGGACTGGTCGAAGCGGATCAACATCGACTATCCCATGTGCTTCGACTGCCACGGCAATCACGACGTGGGTAACGCCGCGGCCGATTTCAAGCTGAAGGAAATCTGTCTCGACTGCCACGAGAATCTTGACCAGGATTATCCCCACGTTGCCTCGTTCGTGACGCAGAACGACGAACTGGCCGAAACGCTGGCGCAGGTCCGCGAGAAGCACGCACAGGCCGACGAGTTGTTGCCGGAAAAGTTCGCCGACGAGGTGGGCTCGCTACGCGAGGCCACGATGCGCGTGTTGCACGCGGCGCGCGAGTTGACGGCCGACGAGGCCCAGCAGTTGGGCGAACGAGCGGCCCAGACCCGCGAACGACTCGAAACCTGGCTCAAAAAGTCCAAGTAGTGTTGATGTTCGGTTCCGAAACCACGGCAGCTCCAACCTGGTGAGGCACGCCATGCACCCGAATCATTGCCCCAAGCGTCGTCGATTCCTGCAACAGGCGGGGGCACTTTCGCTCTCGGCCGGCGTGGGGGGCACTATTTTGCAGCGCGGCCGCCTGTGGGGAGATGAGCCGGCGGCCAAGCCCAAGCCCGTGCCCGCCGCCGACGTGGGAATCGCGCGTGGCTCGAACATGGAAGACGCGGTGCGTGCCGCCGTTCAATTGGCAGGGGGCATGGACTTCATCCAAGAAGGCCAGACCGTTCTGATCAAGCCGAACGTGACAGGGGCCGCCAAGAACCCCACCACCACGAGCCCCGAGGTGCTTTACGCGGTAATCAAGCTCGTGGCCGAACGAGGTCCCAAGCGGATCATCGTCGCCGACCGCAGCTTTTCGCCCTTGTTCGTGCGCGATCCCGAAATGGCCCTGACCGCGCCCAAGACGGTCGACGTGATGAAGCGCGCCGGACATCTCGACGCGGTGAATCAGGCGATCTCCGACGTGAAAGCGCCGGTCGTGGCCGTGGGGCTGGAAGATGCCGCCCAAGAGTTCGAGCTGCTCGGCCTGCCGAAGAATACCCCCCACTGGCGCAAGGTGCAGCCCGCGCTGGCCACGCACTGGCCGAACGGTTTCGAGTTGGCTGAACTGCTCTTTGCCGTCGACCATGTGATCAACGTGCCGGTCATCAAGACCCACTTCCAGGCCTGGTTCACCATGTCGATGAAAGCCTTCGTCGGCATGAGCCACCACCGCTCGCGCCGCGAGTTCCACGCCAGCCTGCACGGCGAAGGGAACAACGACCTGTTCGATCAGAAGAAGTCGGGCCGCCGGCGCCGACGCGGCGATGCCGGTCGCAAGGAAGAAATCGAAGAAGTGCAGCCCTTCGTCAATCGCATTTCGGAATTGAACCTGGGCATTCGCCCAGCGCTCAACATCCTCGACGGCACCCAGAGCTACGTCTTTGGCGGTCCGTCGCACGGTGACTCGGTCGAGCCGAAGCTGGTGGTCGCCAGCCGCGACCGCGTGGCGGCCGACGCCACCGGCGTGGCGGTGCTCAAGCGTTACGGCACCGAGGCCCGCTTGCAGAACCATTCGGTCTGGACCAATCCCTTCATCCGCCACGCCATCGAAATCGGGCTGGGCATCGACGGGCTCGACAAGCTGAACCTCAAGCACGCCGGCATGGACGACGACATCGAGCAATTCCGCGAGATGCTGGCATAGGCAGAGAAGCCAATCCGGCACAGCGAAACTACAGTAGAAAAGTGGCACAGGCCGCCAGCCTGTGCGGGCAAGCCGGACGGCTCACGGGGACCTAAGCCAGCGAAACCAACACTTCACTGGCCGCCTTTACGGTCGCGTCGATATCGGCCTCGCTGTGCGCCGTCGAGACGAACAGCGCTTCGAATTGACTGCAGGGCATGTAGACCCCCCGGTCGATCAGCCCCCAGAAGTAACGGGCAAACTTCTGGCGGTCGCTGCGGTCGGCCACGTCCCAATCGGTCACGCGATCGGGATTGAAGAAGAGGGTCATCATGCTGCCGACGCGCGCCAGCGTGTGGGGCAGGCCGGCTTGCTTCGCCGCAGCAACCAGCCCCGCGGCCAGCCCCGCGGAAAGCGTTTCCAATCGATCGTAGGGACGCTCGTCGCGCAAGATCTTGAGCGTGGCGATGCCGGCTGCCGTGGCCAACGGGTTACCGCTGAGCGTGCCGGCCTGGAAGACGCGACCGGCGGGGAGCACGTGGTCCATGATCTCGGCACGGCCGCCATAGGCGCCGACGGGCAATCCCCCTCCCACGATCTTGCCGAGCGTCGTGATGTCGGCCTCGATGCCGTACCGTTCTTGCGCACCGCCGTACGCCAAGCGGAAACCGGTCATCACTTCATCGAGAATGAGCAGGGCGCCCGCGCGACGGGTTTCTTCACGCAGGGCGGTCAGGAACTCGGGCGAGGGCTCGACGAGCCCCATGTTGCCCACTACCGGCTCGACGATCACCGCGGCCACGCGATCCTGGTGCTTCGTCAGCAGATCGGCGAGGCCCTGCGCGTCGTTGTAACGGGCCACGATCGTATCAGCCGCCGTGCCACGCGTCACACCGGGCGAATCGGGCACGCCGAGCGTCGCCGCCGAGCTGCCCGCCGCCACCAGCAGACTATCGACGTGGCCGTGGTAGTTGCCGGCGAATTTAATGATGGCGTCGCGCCCGGTGATGCCGCGCGCAAGGCGAATGGCACTCAATGTCGCTTCCGTGCCGGAGCTGACCAGGCGCACGCGATCGATCGATTTGAAGGCGCCGGCGATCAACTCGGCGAGTTCCGATTCGGCCTCGGTCGGCGCGCCGTAGCTGGTCCCACGATCGACCGCCGCGTGCAAGGCGGCAACCACGGCCGGATGCGCGTGGCCGAGAATCATCGGGCCCCACGAGCCGATGTAGTCGATGTAGCGGTTGCCATCGAGGTCATGCAGATAGGCCCCCGCGGCGTGATCGATGAACAGCGGAGCGCCGCCGACGGCCCCAAAGGCACGGGCCGGACTGTTGACTCCGCCGGGAATGAGAGACTTGGCGTGGGCGAAGGCCCGCTCGCTTCTTTCGCGTGACATGCAGCGTCTCGTGCGGCGGGCTGTGCCTTAGGCACCAAGCCAGCGCGCGACGTCCGGGGCCCAATAGGTGAGGATAATGCCGGCTCCCGCGCGTTTGACGGCGGTGAGCATTTCGAGCGCGACGGCTCGTTCGTCGAGCCAGCCACGTTCGGCGGCGGCCTTCACCATACTGTATTCGCCCGACACGTTGTAGGCCGCCAGGGGAACGCCGGGAAACGTTTCGCGCACACGGCGGATGATGTCGAGATAGGCCAGCGCCGGCTTGACCATGACGAGATCGGCCCCTTCGGCCAGGTCGAGCGCCACCTCGCGCAGGGCCTGCTCGGCGGCGGCCGCCGGATCCATCTGGTAACCGCGCCGGTCACCGAACTGCGGAGCACTTTCGGCCGCGTCACGGAAGGGGCCGTAGAAGGCGCTCGCATACTTGGCGGCGTAGCTCATGATCGGCAGATGCGTGTAGCCGGCGCCGTCGAGCGCCTGCCGAATCGCGCCCACCATGCCATCCATCATGCCGCTGGGAGCGACCAGATCGGCTCCCGCCCGAGCATGGCTCACGACCTGCCTGGCCAGCAACTCGAGCGTGGCATCGTTGTCGACGTCCATGCGCCCCGTCTTCTCGTTGATGATGCCGCAGTGTCCGTGATCGGTGTACTCGCAGCAGCAGACGTCGGTGATGACGAGCAGGTCGGGAGCGGCCTCTTTCGCCGCCTGGATGGCGCGCTGGATGATGCCCGCATCGGCAAAGGCGTCACTGCCGAGCGAATCTTTTTCGCTAGGAATGCCGAAGAGAATGATCCCGCCCAGCCCCAGCTTCGCGGCTTGCCGCGCTGCGACGGCCAACTCCGCGAGCGACAACTGCGACTGACCGGGCATCGAGGCAATGGGACGTCGGGCCTCGCTACCGGTGTGTACGAACAGCGGCAAAATCAGGTCCGTGGGCGAGAGGGTCGTCTCGCGCACCAGCGCACGCAGCGCAGAATGCTGCCGCAGGCGGCGCATCCGCGTGCCGGGAAAACCAGGAGCAAGTTCGCGAGGGTCGGACATCGAAGGATGGTCTATTTCTCGGCAGTCGCGTCGGCCTGGGCAACGGTGGCCGGCCGGCGTACGTGCAGCGTGATGGCAGGAGACGAGACACCACCGCCGTCGAGGGCAAGGGCGTGGAACGGGCGATCCGACTCCCCCACCCAGGGCCGCGCGGTGAGGGAAATCTGTCGCTCGCTCTGACCTTCGGGAATCAACACGCCGTTGAGACCGATGTTGTCCACGTACACGCCATGCGGCAGGTTGTTCACATTGAACTTTACGGCGCCGTCGAAGCCGTGCCGCTCGATTTTCAGCGTCGCGGTGACGTTCGACCCGGGGGCGATCGTCACCTCCGCCGGTTCGAGCACGACGCGCAATTTCTCCAGCGAAACCAACTTGAGCAGCCCGAGGCCCGTCAATTGCTTGACGACGGGGGAGCCGCCGATTTCCGCCGTGGCGGTGATCTGCGTCTTTTTCGCCACTTCTTCGGAAGGACTTTTCGCGTCGGCATCAGCCCAGACGACGGTGTGCGCCTCGAGATGTCCCGGCTCGATCACGATCGGCGTCGAGCAGTGGAACCCGGGAGGCAATCCTTCGATGTCGATGCGGATCGGGCCATCGAAGCCATCTGCCCGATCGGCCGTGAAGGTCACGCTCTTGCCGCAGCCGGCATTCACCGTCAGCTCGTTGCTCGACACGGCGACGCTGAAGTCGGGGCGCGGCTCGCGGATCGTGAGACGGTAGGCAAAGCGATCGCCGTTGCCGCCGCGGACGTCGCGCACGCGGACGAGATACTGCCCGTCGGCCGGCGCCGTGAACGTAAGCCGGCTGTCGCGGCCGAGCTTGCGCAGTCCGTCGTCATCGTTCGAGTAGTGCAGCGTGAAGACGGGCAGGCCATTGGGGACCAACGCCGTACCGGGCGCATGGGGAGAGACGATGTAGCACGCTTCGTGGACCGCGTGCGCCGTGGAGCTCGTATCGAAGTAGGCAATGCGCTGGCCACGACTGGTGTAGAAGTTGAAGCCCGAGTCGGGCCCCTGCGGCAGACGGAAGATCTTGCAGACCTCGCCGTCGAGGTACATCAACTCGTTGAGCTCCATCTCTTCCCAGTTATGCACTCGCACGTCGGCGATCTTCGAATCGATGCTGCGGAAGTCGATGTACGAATCGCGCGTCGCCTGCAACAACAGACGGGGCAGGGGCTGCCCCACGGCGTCGAGCACTTCGATCGCGGTATCGATCGGCGAGCCACGACCATCGCCATCGGTTTCGACGATCCAGGTCTGCCCGGCACGCGACTCGAACCGGAACAGATCGGCGTCGCTGGTTGGCGTGTCCGACCAGATGCGGCCACCCACGGTACAGGGGACATTCACTATCGTCGCCGTGTCTGGCTCGTCGTTCGGTTCGCTCTCGACCGATTCGGGCAACATTCCCACCAACACCTTGAGACCGCGACGGGCGCGATACTGTTGCGGGTCGAGGGGCACGCTGATTTCACCGTCGGCCTGGGCCGGCAGCGTCACGCGAGCCTCGGCCGGCAGGTTGTAGCCCGCGAGCTGCGCGGAGGACTCCTGGTTCGCCGCCACGCTGAGCGGAAAGACCCCGGTTACGTACGGAAAGGCGCCCACCGAGAGGCGATAGACATGCTCCTCCGAACCCGACTGCAGCAGGTCGGAAATGCGCACCGTGTACCGGCCGGCGACCGGCGGATCGAAGGCCACCAGTGGATCGCTCTCGCCGTCGAAGTCGTTGTTGCTGGCCACGACACGACCGGCGGCGTCGAACAACGTGAGGACGATGTTCGCCTTCGTCTTCAACGCGCGAGCATCGACGGCCAGCACCACGGTCTTGCCCGGCTCGGCCGCGAAGCTGAAATGATCGACGTCCCCTTGCGAGCCAAGCTTGCCCCACAGCGTGATGGGCAACGCAACTTCGGTGGCTTGAGCGAGCTCGCTGTTCGGCTCGGACTCGACCTGTTGCGCCAGGTCGTCGACTTCGAGCCGGAGCGACTTGCTCTGGCCGCCGGCGGTGATGGCGCGCACGTCGTACGTGCCACGCGAGAGCTCGGCCGAGGGAGCGATCTCGACGATGACCTCGTCGGGGCTCGAATTCTCGCTGGCAAGGAGCTTGACCTCGAACGCATGCTTGCCGAAGTCGAGCTTCTCGAGTCCCAGCAGGTTCTTGCCCACGAGCCGCACGCGCGTCGCGACGCCGCGCTGGAGGCCGCGCGGTTCGAGCTGGGCGAGCTCCGGCGCCGCGGGCGGAGCGTGCTTGCCGCTGGGGACATCGTAGTAAACGAGTTCGCCATCGAGGCGTCCCACAGCCAGCGTCTTGCCATCGGGCGAGAAGCCGAGTGCCGCCGACCAGTCGGATTGCGGTTCGAGCAAGAGCCGCTCGACGACCGACTCGGCATCCCAGATCTTGACGGTGCGATCTTCGGCGGTCGAGGCGAGCAGCTTACCATCGCGCGAGAAGGCCAGCTTGCCGATGGCTCCCTCGTGCGCGAATCGAGCATAGAGGAGCTTGTTCGTCCCTTCCGCCCGGCTCTCGCTCAGTTCCCACACGCGGATGCGATTGTCGCGGCCGGCGCCGACCAGGCGTTGCCCGTCAGGACTGAACGCGACCGTGTATTGATCTTCGAGCGGTTGGCCAAACGTATCCAGGCGGGCGCCGGTGGCGACCTCCCACAGTTTGACGGTGCGATCGGCGCTCGCGCTGGCCAGAAACTTGCCATCGGCACTGAACGCGAGATCGTACACAGCGCCGTTGTGTCCCGTGATCGTGCGGACTTCTGCCCCCGTGTTCGCCTCCCAGAGGATGATCGCCTGGTCGTAGCCGGCCGTGGCCAGCAGGGCGCCGTCGGGCGTGAGCACCGCACTGTAGAGACTGTCTTTATGCCCGCGCACTTCACGCAAAAGCGAACCGTCGGCCACGTTCCAGAGGCGGGCCTCGCCGAAGAGACCGGGCTCCCCGGCGGCCGAAATCAGCTTGCTACCGTCGGGCGAGAACGACACGGACATCACATTGCCCGCATGCCCCTCGAGACGGCGGACGAGGGCACGATTCTCGGGCGAGTACAAGCGAATCTCTCGAAAGCCGGCGACGGCCAACAGCTTGCCATCGGGAGAGTATGCGACAGCATGGATGGGGTGTCGCGGCGTGACGCGCGGCTCGATGTGCGGGATGACAAGCTTTGTAGGGTCGGGCGCGGCGCCGTCGGGGCCGGGCGCTCCGGCGGCGATCCAGCGCTCGAGCGTGGCAACCTCGTCGGCCGTGGGGGACTCGCTCCCTTCGGGGGGCATGGCCGGTTCCGCCTTGCCCGTCAGCACCAGGATCAACCGGCTGCGCTCGGGCTGTCCCGCCACCAACACGGCGCCATGCTCGCCGCCGGCCAACAGCTTGTCGTACCCGTCGAGGACGAGCTTGCCTTCGGCATCGTCCGCGTTATGGCAGCCGACGCAATACTTGGCGAGGATCGGCGCCACCGCGTTGTGAAAGCTGGGGGCCGCGGCCTCGGGTTGTTCATCGGCAACGGCGACGATGGCGCCATGCAGCGCGATGCTGAACCAGGCCGCGAAGGCGAGCATCCCACCGGCCCGGCGGGCGCGGGCCCGTCGCGAACCGCGGGGCAGGGGAGTGGCAACCGAGCAAGATATCATGACAAGAGCCGCAGCTTCCTGGCCTTAGTGATTGAACAAGAACTCTTTGCTGCTGAGGATCCCCCAGTAGAGATCCTCGATCGCCGCGCGACGCTCTTCGGCGGGCGTGGCGGCGAGCAGGTCGATAATCTGCTGTCGTTCTTCCGGCGCCGGCATACGCGACAAGGCCGACAGGTAGAGATCTTCCACGATCGCCGGATCGCCTGCCCCCGATTCGATCAGCTCGCCGATACGATTCTTCGCCACAACAAGCTTGCGATTGATGGCATCGCCGTTCGACATGTGCAGCACCTGCACCATGCTCGGGTCGGCCACTCGTTCGCACTCGCAGGTAATGACGCGCTCGGGACGGCCGAACGTCTTCAAGAAGTACGAGTCGACGCTCGAGTCGGGAAGCTGCAGCGCCCGCCAGCCCGCGGGATAGCCGGGAAACTCGGTCGGAGCGCCCGTGACCTGACTGAAGGCATCGATCATCACTTCGGCCATCATGCGGCGTGGATAGTAATGGGCGTAATGCTTCGTGTCGGCTTCGTTCCCGGATGTTGGTTCGCTCGCGCGTTGATAGGTGGCCGAGCGGAGTATCTCGCGCATCAGGGCCTTGAGATCGAACTGGTGCTCGACGAGATAGTCGGCCAAGGCCTCGTGCAACTCCGCATTGCTGGCGGGGTTGGTCAGCCGCAGATCGTCGACGTTCTCGACCAGCCCGCGGCCGAGGAAGTTCGCCCAAACGCGGTTCGTAATGGCACGGGCGAAATAGGGATTTCCGGGCGAAGTAACCCAATCGGCGACGACGTCGCGACGATCCGTCGTCCGTTCGAAGGGAATCGCTTCCCCGTCGAGGGGCCGGGGAGGTTGCGGCTTGCCGCGCAGCGGTTGAATCAACTCCCCCGTGGCGGCGGCAAACACGAACTGCTGGCCGGCAGCGGTACCGGTCTTGCGCCGCACGCGCGAGAAGAGATTCGCCATGCCGAAGTATTGGTCGTTCGTCCACTTCTCGAGCGGATGGTTGTGGCAGCGTGCGCAGCCGATGGAGAGCCCCAGGAAGGCGAGCGACGTGTTTTCGGCCAGCTCGAGCGGATCTTCGTGCAAGACGAAGAAGTTCGTGGCGCCGTTCTCCAGCGTGCTGCCGCTCGACGTGAGGAGCGCCGCGACGAGCTTGTCCCAGGGAGTATTGGCCGCCACCTGGTTGCGAATCCAGTTATAGTACGACCACATCGCCGGCGCGGGCAGCTTCTCGGAGTTCACGAGCAGTAGATCGCACCACTTGTAGGTCCAGTAATCGACAAACTCGGGACGCTCGAGCAGCAGATCGATCAGACGCTCGCGTTTGTCCGCCGAGCGATCAGCGACGAAGCGGCGCGTCTCTTCCACCGTGGGGAGCACGCCGATCGTGTCGAGGTACGCGCGGCGGATGAACGTGGCATCGTCCGCCGGCGGCGACGGCGGAAGTCGCAGGCTGCGCAGCTTTGCCAGCACCAGCTCATCGATAAAGTTGTGGAGCGGGGCCTGGGCAAAGATCTCGTCGTTCGCGGTCTGCGCATAGGGCACCGTAATCGTCGCGGCGACGACCTGGCTCAGGTACCAGGCCGTCACGGCCCCCTCGCCATGCCCCATGACGCGCACGAGTCCCTCTTCGTCGACTTCCGCCACCGTCTGATCGGTCGAAGTGAACTTCACCCAACGCGTGACATCTTCGACGTGACCGTCGTCGAAGTGCGCCAGCACGACTAATTGCTGCGTCGCTTGCGGACGAAGCACGGTCGTGGGGGGGAGAATCTCGAGCCGCTCGAGCCGCGGATCGGTCGCCTCGGGCGCTGGCGTGCCCGCGGCGATCCATTCGGCAATGACGCGGTACTCGAGCGAAGTGGTGTCGTAGCGGAATCCTCCCCCGTGCGGGATCGCGCCGCTCGGCTTCGTCAGGATCAAGCTGCGAGCGGGATCGGAAGGAATGATTCTTCGTCCGCGGGCCTGGCGCGTGAGGACTTGAAAATCTCCCTCGGGGTCGTAGCCGCGCAGCGAGATCTTGAAGCCCTTCTTGCCGGCTTGTGCCCCGTGGCAAGCCCCGCTGTTGCAGCCCGCCTTCGACAACACCGACTCGACGTGATTGCGAAAGCTCCAGGTGAAGGGGAGATCCATCGCCGCGACGCGCACCAGCGCGGTGGCGATCTGCTCGCCGAACCTGGCCGTGATCGTGGCCTCGCCATTGCCCACCGGCACAGCAGATCCATCCTCGATCACCACGACCGTCGGATTGCTCGACTCGAACTCGACCCCTTCGGTAATCTGTCCGGCGTCGAGTCCCCCCTCAATACGTTGGACGAGCAGTCGTTGGCGGGCCTCAGGACCGGTGAGCCCGATCTCGGCAGGCAGCAAGCGAATCGCCGCGGTGTCTGCCACCGGTCCATCCGCCATTACGTGTCGTGGCGCGGCAACCGTCCGAAGGAGAGCCAGCAGAACCAAAGGGACGAGGAAGGATCGAACGAAGGTTCTGGGCAGCGAGAGCGTCGCCATGCTTGGTTCCAAGCTCGGGGTCGTGGGTGGCGGGTCGAGCGCGGGTGCTTCCGACGGGCGCATCGATGCGAGACAGGTCGCCGGCGGGGGGCAACAATCGGCGACACGAGCCACTGCCCAAGTCCCGCCGATCACAAGGTTTAGTTATAGCAGGACCACGGCGCAGTTGCCACGAATTTAGCCCGCCATTGCAGCCCCCCTGACCACTGACCACTGACCACTGACCCCTACTCCCCCAACGCACTCCTCGCCTGGGCCACCAGGCTTGTGGCCCAGGGCTTATCGCCGTAGAGATCGACAATGCCCTGGCAGATCGCCCGGGAGAGTTGGGGGTTCGACTCGTTCACTTCCTGGGCATGCGCCAGGCGTTCGCGGATCGAAGCGATCTGTTCCGCCGTCCCTAATTCGGCCTGTCCCTTGAGACGCGCAAGCTGCCGCTTGGCCAGTTCGAGGCATTGGCGAACCGTTTCGTTGTCGGCGTTCTGGTCGCTGTAGACGGCGATGAGCGCCTCGAGCTTGACGATCGCCTTCTGAGGATCGGCCGGCGCGATACGAATGGCATCGATATAGGCCAATTCGATCGGCGAAAGGGTCTCGTTGCGATTGCCGCTGCGCGCGCGTCGGTCGAGCTTGCGTTCGGCCTGTTGCAGATTGATTTGAGTCTGATAGTCGCGCAGCTCTACCGCGCGGGGATCGTGCGAGTAGAGATTCAAGAACTCGCGCACCTCGTCCTCGACATCGAGCAGCGAGTCGGGACCACCATCATTGGCGGCCTCCGAAATACGCAGATAGAGCGAATCGGCCGAGGGGGGCTGCAGGAAATACCAGATGCCCACGGCCAACATGACGAGGGCTGCCACCAACACCCAGGTCTGCGCCGAGATGAGCGCACTGGGTTCATCTTCCTCTCGCTGCGACTCCTCGACTTCGTTCTCCGCCACTGCCGTGAAGCGACTGACGGCATGCGTCTTGCTCGCGGGCCGGGCCTCGGTCAGCCCCGCGGCGCCGGGCGTCAACTCGACGGCGGGCGCCAGCGAAAACGCCTCGACATCTTTCGTGGCGGCCGCCGATGTCGCGGCGAGTTGTGAAGGCCGCGGACGCGCAGGCTCCGGGGCCTGCGTGGCAAAGATCTCCGGCTGCTCGGTGGCGGGCGCCACTTCGGTGGCCGCAAGCGTCTCGGGCAACTCCACCGGCGCCGGCTTGGCCGTCGAGACCGCCGTGGCGACGTCGAAATCACTCGCCTCGTCGGCCATTTCGGCCGAGGGGGCAATGGTCTTTCCCGCCTCTTCGCGCTTTGCGAGCCCGAGCGCCGTGGCCTCGAGCCGCCGCGCGAGAATGGCCGCGTTGGCGATCCGCGTCTCGGGTTCTTTGGCCAGCAACTCCTGGACGATCTGCTCGAGTTCCTTTGGCACGTCGGGGGCGAAGCGACTGACCGGTTCGGGTTGTGCAAAACGCTGCAATTGCAGCATCTCGGGCAACGTGCGAGCCTCGAAAGGCGGCCGGCCGGCGAGCAACGCATAGAGCACGCCCCCCAGGCTGTAGAGATCCGAGCGTGGCGTCACGGGTCGGCCATCGGCCTGCTCGGGAGCCATGTACTCGGCCGTACCAATCACCCCCCCGACCGCGGTCAAGCGCGTGCTGCCAAACAGGCGCGCGATGCCGAAGTCGGAAAGCTTCGTCGTACCGTCGGCCGTGCGCAGGATGTTGGCGGGCTTGATATCGCGATGCACCACGCCTCGATCGTGCGCATGGCGCAGGGCCTTGGCCACGTCGGCGCCGACGGCCGTAACCGTCCGCCAATCGAAGCGTTTGCCGGCCCGGATTTGATCTTCGAGACTCGTCCCGTCGACCAGTTCCATCGCGTAAAAGAGTTGCCCTTCGTTTTCGCCGAAGCCGATCAGTCGCACGATGTTCGGATGGCGCAATTTGCGCAGCGTTTCGATCTCGCTTTCGAAGCGGGCACGAAATCCTTCATCCTGCGCCAGGATGGCCGAAAGAACCTTGACTGCCGCGGCCTGCCCCGATTCTTCGTCGATGGCCGCATAGACCGCCCCCATGCCGCCACGCCCCAATTGCCGGCCAATGCGGTACGGTCCCAGTTTTTCGAATCGCATCGTCACGACAGGGCTCACTTGGCCGCAGGCGCGGCCCAAAGGTAGTGGCCGCTCGCAAACTTCCGATTCTAACCACGAATTCGACCAAACGGGCAGCCCGGCGAGCGATTCTCTCGCCCAGCGGGGTCCTTGTCGCAAAGGCGTTCGGGATTGATAATCTTTGGCTTTCACGGCGCACCCCGCCCCTTGTCTTTTCACCCAGCACCGACGCCGGGAAACCATCACCGATGACCGCTCAATACGTCACCCTTGCTCGCCACGAAAACCAGGCCCTGGGACTCGGTCAGTACGCGCTCGACTTCATGAGCGGCCGACTTGGGGATCCGGACGAGTCGGTCTACCGCATGGTCGAGCGTTTCCACCTCGACAGCATCGCCTGTGCGGTCTCGGCCCTGGCCTGTGGCACGAACGCCCCCGTGGTGCTGCGGCGCGAAGCGCTCGAGTACCTGCCCACCGATGCCAAACAAGGTGTGCCACTGTTGGGCTCGCGCGATCGCGTGATGCCCGAGAAAGCGGTGCTGGCCAACAGTTCGGCGGCGCGCGAATGGGACTCGAACGGCACGAACTTCGGCTATAACCCCCAGCGAGGTCACACGCGTGGCGAGTTCGGGCACAACGACTTCTATCCCGTGGCGGTGGCGGCGGCGCAGCTTGCTGGGCTCGACGGCCAACAGACGCTCCGCGCGATGATCCTGCTCGACGAGATTCGTGGACGTCTGGCGGAAGTTTTCGCCCTGAAGAACTACAAGATCGATCACGTCGTGCATGGCGCGATCGCCTCGGCCGCCACCTATGGCGCCGTGCTTGGCGCGACCGCCCCCCAGATCGAATCGGCGATCGGCCAGGTCGTGGCGCACTATATTCCATTTCGCGCCATCCGCGCCGGCAAGCAACTCTCGGACTCGAAGGGGGCCTCGGCCGCGATCAGCACCGAAATGGCGATCGTCAGCATGCGGCGCGCGATGCGCGGCTTCCAGGGGCCCGCCGACATCTTCCGCAACCCCGAGGCGATCTTCTGCCTGTTTGAAAAGCCCACGGAACCGTACACCGCCCCGTTCGATTTAATCCTGGGGGCGAGCGGCGACGACTTCGCCATCATGGGCATGCACTTCAAGCTAGGGCTGTACGAGCACCAATCGGCCGGCGCCCTCCAGGGGCTGATCGATCTGCTGACCGAGAACCCCAAGATCTTTGCCGACAAGGACCGCCTGCGCGGCATTCGTATCACGACCTATCAGCCGGCGTTCGGCATCATCGGCGACCCGGCCAAGCGCGACCCGCGCACCCGCCAGAGCGCCGATCACTCGATGGTCTACATCATTGCCACGCTGCTGCGCAAGGCGTACGAATCGAAGCGCGCGGGCTGGACGGAATTGATGCTCGAACCGGCCGACTACAACGAAGCCGCGCTGTTCCACCCGCTGACGCGCGAGATCATGGCCAAGATCGAATTCCGCCACGGCGGCCAGGAATACGACGACCGCTATCCGGACGGCATTCCGACGACCATCGACGTCGATCACGCCGATCTGGGCAATGTCTCGAGCGGGTTAGTGATGTATCCCGAGGGGCACGCCCGGAACACGAGCGGCAATCTCGACCGCCTGCTCGAGCACAAGTTCCGCCTGTTGGCGGGGCTGGGAGTCGAGGACGTCGATGCCCTGTATGCCCGCTTCACGAACCTGGCGAAGAAGTCGGCCGGCGAGATCGCCGAACTGTTCGACTTCTCGATCTTGAAGCGCGCCGGCTTCTAGCACCGTGCCGACGAAGGGGAAGCTTGCGTGGAGTACTTCGGCTTCTTGAACATCGACAAGCCGGAGGGGCTGAGCTCGCGCCGTGCGGTCGATCGGGTGAAACGGCTCGTCAAGCCGGCCAAGGTGGGGCACGCCGGCACGCTCGATCCGATCGCGACGGGCGTGCTCGTCGTTGGCGTCGGGCATGCTACGCGGCTGGTCGAGTACGTGCAGCGGATGCCCAAGCGATATGTGGGCACGTTTCTGCTCGGGCGGCGCAGCGAGTCGGACGATATCGAATCGGAAGTCGAAGAGCTCGCCGCGCCGCCGGTGCCAGGCCTGGAGTCCTTGCAGCAGGCGGCGGCGCGATTCATCGGCACGATCGAGCAACGCCCGCCGATTTTTTCGGCCTTGAAGCTCGAGGGGAAGCGAGCCTATGAACTGGCGCGGCGCGGCAAACCGGTGGAGTTGGCCCCGCGACCGATCACCATTTATAAACTCGAGATCGTCGAGTACGAGTATCCCCGGCTGAAGCTCGCGCTCGAATGTAGCGGCGGTACCTACGTGCGCGCCGTGGGACGCGATCTGGCCGAGTCGCTCGGCACGGCGGCGGTGATGTCGGCGCTCGTGCGCACGGCGGTGGGAAACTTTACGCTCGAGCGGGCCATGCGACTCGAGGAACTCGACGAGCGCACGCTCGTCGAGCGAATGGCGCCCCCCGCCGAGGGACTGGCGGGGTTGGGGCGCATCGTGCTCGAAGATCACGAGGTGGCACTCGTCCTCGCCGGGCGCGAGATCGCACGCCCCTGCCTGGTGAAGGAGACGTCGGAGCTAGCGGCGCTCGATCGATCGGGACGATTGGTAGCGGTTTTGCGGCGCATTGATCCGCGACATTTACGAGCCGACCGGGCCTTTCACCCCACGACTTGAATCGCGCGGGTGCCGCTACAACCTGCCCCGTCGTTACAGAGGGATCGACGCGTCGAGCAGGACCTCTGTTCTTCGGCCGTCAAAACCTTCGCCAGGCACTTGTCAGTGCTAGACTTCCGACAGGAGAAGTTTTCGCAACAGCATCCTGCCGATTTTCCGCATCACGCCTTTCTTCCGCCTCGTGCCCACGAGGCAATCCGCGCCCAGGCCCGGACGCTCTGCTGGTGAAGTGTTCGATCGCCGACCGAAACATGGAAAGACTGCGCGGCCGTAGCGGCGCACCACGATCGACGTTGCCATGACGCACTTCGATCGGGCGAGGCGCCGGCGCGGTGGGGTCGGATTCCCTGCTGCGAACGGTCGCGTGCGACCCTACGCAAGGAGCACAACGGATCGAGCGAGACGGGCATGGACGCGCCCCTGGCTTCGCCTTTGGCCGTTCTGCTTGGACGTCAGGTAGCCGATCGAGCATGCGTTGCCGCACATGATGTGCCGACCACGCGTGATTCATCGCCCGCGCTATCCCGACGAACGGGCGAACACGACGCAGACCATTTAGACGCGCAATGCCTCAAGAACGCAGTCGTCAAGTCGACCTGTTTGCGCTCGCGCTGCTGGCGCTGACCATCTTTCTGGCGCTGGCGCTGTTGACCTACGATCCCGCCGATCCGCCGTCGGCGCTGGTCCATCCGCCGCACACCTCGGCCACGAACGCCTGCGGACACGTGGGCGCCTATGTCGCGCATGCGCTCTTCAGTCTGTTCGGGCTGGGCGCCTACTACTTGGTACTGTCGCTGGCCGTGGCCGATGCGACCCTGCTGGCTCGTGGCCAGGTGACCGAGCCGGTCTTGCGCACCATTGGCTGGTTTCTTTCGCTGGTGGGGTTGTCCACGCTGGCCGCCATGGCCCTCGAGGGATTCTCGCCCGGTCCGGTGATCGGCGCGGGAGGCTACCTGGGCGCGACGGGGCGCGGCGTGCTCGAACTGCACGTCGCCACGGTGGGAGCGTATATCCTGATGACCAGCGTGACCCTCGGTGGGTTGCTGCTGTGTACCGACTACGTGCTGCTGCGCATCTCGGGCTGGGTGTTGGGTAAGCCGGCCCAGCAGGTGGGACGCGGTCTCGCCAAGGTAGGACGCGTGCTCACGACCCGTGGCGGACCGAATGTCGCCATAAAGCGTTATGAGGATGACGACGTCGACGAAGAAGACGAGAGCGTCGAAGAAATGACCGTGCGCATCCGCGGCAAGCAGCAGGAGGTCCGCGAGGACGAGGAGGAAGAAGCTGCCCATGTGCCCGTCGCAACGGCCGCCCAGGACGACGCCGAGGAGGAAGAAGAGACCGAAGAAGAAGCCGCTACCGGCGGCCTGAAGAACCGTCTGGCCGACGCTCTGCGCATTCGCGGACCGAAAAAGAACGAGCGCGAGACCGTGATCGAGGAACTCGAGGCGGCCAGTCGCCGCGACGAGGAATTCGACTACGAACTCCCCTCGCTCGATCTGCTGCTCGAATCGGAAGAGTTTTCGTACGAAGAGCAGGAGAAAGAAGTCCGCCGCAAGGCCAAGATTCTGGAAAAGGCCTTTGCCAGCTTCGGCTTCCAGGTCAAGGTCGTCGAGATCGAGACGGGACCGGTGATCGCCCAGTTCGAGGTGGAACTGGAGTCGGGCCTGCGCCTCAGCAAGATCACCAGCCTGGCCGACGATCTGGCAATCGCCCTGCGCGTGCCCAGCGTGCGCGTCGTGGCGCCGATTCCAGGCAAGAACACCGTCGGCATCGAAGTGCCGAACAACGAGCGCCAGATCGTGCGCCTGCGCGAGGTAATGGAAGAGGCGAACGGCAAGGCCGCCAAGATGCGCATCCCGCTCTACCTGGGCAAGGACGTGTCGGGCAAGGCCATGGTGGTCGATCTGGCGACGCTGCCCCACTTGCTCATCGCCGGCCGCACGGGCACGGGCAAGAGCGTCTGCTTGAACTCGATCATCATGTCGATGGTGATGATGCGGCGTCCCGAAGACGTGCGCATGCTGCTCATCGATCCCAAGATGGTGGAACTGAGCTCCTACATGCGGTTGCCCCACCTGATGCACCCGGTAGTCACCGACATGAAGAAGGCCGAGGCGATCCTGGCCTGGGCCGTCGACAAGATGGAAGAGCGCTATGCGCTGCTTGCGCGGGCCGGCGTGCGCCACATCAGCAATTACAACCAGTTGGGCCGCGACGAGATCTACGAGCGTCTGCGCCCCGAGACCGAGGAACAGAAGGCCGAGATCCCCACGCATCTGCCCTACATCGTGATCGTGGCCGACGAAATGGCCGACCTCATGATGACGGCGGCAAAAGAAGTCGAGGCGCACATTATTCGCCTCGCGCAGAAGAGCCGCGCGGTCGGTATCCACCTGGTGCTCGCCACGCAAAAGCCCACCGTGGACGTCATCACGGGCCTCATCAAGTCGAACCTGCCCGCGCGCATTGCCTTCCAGGTGGCCAGCCGCACGGACAGCCGCGTGGTGCTCGACGAGATGGGCGCGGACAAGCTGCTGGGCAACGGCGACATGCTCTTCTTGTGGCCCGGCACGAGCACGCTCTTGCGCGGCCAGGGGGCCTACGTCGGCGACGACGAGATCAATCGAGTCGTCGACTTCGTCGGCACCGCCGAACCGCAGTTCGTACACGAGTTGGTCCATCTGCCGAGCAAAGACGCCGAACAGACAGAAGCCGGCAGCGGCGTTCGCCCCCATCGCGACGACATGTACGAAGCAGCGGTCGATATTATCATCCGCGAAGGGCGGGGCAGCGTCTCGCTGTTGCAGCGCTCGCTGGGCATCGGTTACGGCCGCGCCGCGCGGCTCGTCGACTTCATGGCCGAAGACGGGATCGTCGGCGATTACAACGGGTCGCAGGCGCGCGAAGTGCTCATCACACTCGAGCAGTGGGCCGCCATGTGCGGTGGCGATGGCGCCGCGGCCGGAGCAAGTCCTGGTCCTGCGCGCGCCGCCACGCCCCCCACGAAGCCGATCCCCAAGCTCCTCCCGTCCGTCCCCCGTTCCGGCGATGCGCCTCCCCGCACGAGTGGTGGCGATTCGAGCGGCAGCATGTCGGCCAGCGCGACCACCACCACGACCAAACGGCGCGGCCGCGTGGTGCTGGCGCCGAGCGAGGAGTACGACAGCGAGATCGACGAGGAAGAATCGCTCGAAGCCGAGGAGGAAATCGTCGAAGAGCGGGAGACCGACGAAGCGGACGAAACGCTCGTGGAGCCCCCTTTCGACGTTGACGAGGAAGAAGCCGAGTCGGACGAGCTTGAAGAAGAAGAAGAAGAAGAAGAAGAAGGCGACGAGGACGAAGTCGAAGAGGACGAAGAAGAGTCGGACGAGGAGACTGCCGCGGACGAGGACTGGGATCAGGAAGAACCTGACGAATGGTACGACGAGGCAGAAGCAGAAAACACCGAGGAGGGGGGCGGCCTCGACCGGGCGAATAAACGACCACCCCGGCCCCATTTCCGCCGCCGGGCGTAAATCAGCGGCTCCATCTCGCCCGATGCCACGACGAGCATCATAGCTCCCCTCGCTCCACGTGTTGGTTCTACGGGTCTGATCGTATCGCGATTCTTGTGCCATTCTTTCGCGCTTATGCTTGTAATGCGCCTCGCCGCGATTGATGATGAACCGCGACGTTGACGCGTCGAGCGTGTTTCACGCACCCCGTGCCTTCGACATGAGAGGAACAGCGATGAGTGCGGTCGCGGTTGCCGCTGATCCTGCGCCTCTCACCCACGTCGCCTCGGTCTTGCCGTTGCCGACGACTGCCTTCGAGCGCTACATGCTCACGGATGACCGCGCCAGTCATCCGATGACGTTTACCATTCGCCTGCGGTTTTCGGGCCTGGTGGACCGCAAGGTGTTGGATGGCGCCATCGACCGTGGCGTGCGGCGTCATCCGCTCTTGTGCGCCAATCTCGCGCACGACGAACAGGGCCAGCTCAATTGGATCGCGGCGCACGATCCCCGCCCGTACGTCGATTACGGCGACGCGACAACGCCGCTTCACTTCCCGGGCACGGAACGGATCGACCTGCGGACCAACACGGGACTGCGCATCTGGATCCGTAGTGGCGACGGGCACACCGAGATGCGATTTCAGTTCCATCATTCGTGCTGCGATGGAATCGGCGCCTATGCCGTGGTCGAAGACGTACTTTGCGCCTATCACTTGGCGACGTGTCCCGACGACTGCGAGTCCGGCTTTCACGACACCAGGCCAGAACGGCTGCGCGGGCGAACGAACTTCGGCCTGACGTGGTGGCGGCTCGTGTGGCGACTGCCGCAGGAAATTTGGGGAGCGGTCGCAGGATTGATTCTCTTTCTGATCATCAGGCCACAGCCGCTGGTTGCCCCTGAAGAGCCGACGGAAACCCCAGGCGACAGCCCACCGTTGCTTGACTACCCGGCACACACCTTCGACGTCGAAGAGTCGAACCAACTTCGCGATGTGGCGCGCGCCGCGCACGCCACGATGAATGATCTGCTGATGCGCGATTTGTTCGTCGCCATGCACGACTGGAACGCGCGCCTGGCGCCAGAAACCGAGGGAGCTCTGCTGCGGGTGATGGTGCCGATGAATTTGCGCCTGCCAGCCGACTCCACGATGCCGGCCGCCAATATCGTGGCCATGGTAAACATCGACCGCTGGTACCGCATGTACCGCAACCCGGCGCTACTGCTTCGCAGCATCGTCTGGGAAATGCGTTTCCTGCAGTACTTCCGCTTCGCGCTGGCCTTCATCCGCTGCATCACGTTTTTAGAGCGCATTCCCGGCGGGCTGAACTTCCTCACGCGTGCCAACCGTTGCTACGCCACCAGCGTGCTCAGCAATATGGGGCGCGTGCTGTTCCATGCAAAGCTGCCGTGGGTCGATGGAAAGCTACGGGCTGGCGGCCTGCTGCTGGAAGGAGTCGCTTCGGCGCCGCCTGTCCGCCCGCATGTGGCCACGAGCCTGACTTGCCTCTTCTACGGTGGTCGTCTCACGCTAGTACAGAACTACGACCGCCGCCACTTCACTCCCGAGGCGGCCAGCCAATTGCTGGCGGCCACGGTGCAGCAGCTCCAAGCGACCGCCGCCACGGCAGTTCGCGTGCCGGATGCTGCCGTGGTATGAAGCGACTCTTGCACGCCAGACGAAATTCGCCACCGAGTTCCGCCGCCTGCGCCGCGACGGATCGAAGATCGCCGATTATCAGTCGCTGTACATCCTGGAGAAATCGGCGGGCGAGTGGCGAGTCCGCGCCCGCTCGAGCTTCGCGCCGTGAATACGCCTCGTTGCAGAAATCGGTTGTCAGGACCGCTTGCTTTGTTCCAAGTTGTTGCATCTCATTTCACTACAATGGGGGAACGACCTGGTAACGAGTTGTTCGGCTTGAATCGTCCGACTTGCATCGAGCGCCAGTTTGGCCGATCATATCCTGCTTGCTGCTTTGTGATTTGTCTTGTCGCTGATCTCGCCGAATAACGGCACAACCAGTTACCGCGTCGAGTCATCATCCAAACTTCAGCGAGAACTTTATCGTGCGACGACTAACTTTCGCGCTCTGCTTAATAGCTTCTGCTTCGTTCATCACGCTGAACGTCCCAGGCTGGGTGTCCGCCAAAGATGAGCCCGCGGCTGCGACCAAGGGGAAGAAGCCGGCCGAAATTCGCGACCCGATTGCCGAGCCGCTCAAGCTCGACTCGGGCCCCGTCCGAGGCCTGGCCGTGGGTGAGGACAAGGACGTACACGTCTATCGGGGCATTCCCTACGCCGCGCCGCCGGTGGATGAGTTGCGTTGGAAAGCGCCGCAGCCGGTGCAACCCTGGAGCGAGGTGCGCGAGTGCTTCGAGTATGGGGCCTCGGCGCCGCAGAAAATCACCCCCATGCTGAGCATGTTTCCCGGCATGGCGCTCGCGCCGCCGCTGAGCGAAGACTGTCTGTTCCTCAACGTCTGGGCGCCGGCCAAGAAACCGGAGCAGCCGCTTCCCGTGATGGTCTGGATCCACGGCGGCGGATACACGATGGGCTCCTCCTCGCAACGACTCTACGACGCCGAGGATCTCGCCCGTCGCGGCGATGTGATCGTCGTGAGCATCAACTACCGCCTGGGCCCCCTCGGCTTCCTCGCCCATCCGGAACTGAGCGCCGAATCGGAATACAAAGTCTCGGGCAACTACGGCCTGCTCGACCAGATCGAAGCATTACGCTGGGTACAGCGAAACATCGCGGCCTTCGGCGGCGATCCGAACCGCGTGACGATCTTCGGCGAATCGGCCGGCGGCGGCAGCGTGTTCTCGCTGCTGGCGTCGCCGCTGGCGGAGGGACTGTTTCATCGCGCCATCGCCGAGAGCGGCCCGACGCTCAACTTCACCCACCTGAAGAAGTCGCACTATGGCTTCCAGTCGGCCGAAGAGGCTGGTGTCGAATTCGCCAAGAAGTGCGGCGCCCCCGAGGGAGCAGGGCAGATCGCGGCGCTGCGCAAGATGAATCCCGAGGACCTGGTCAAGGTCAGCCCCGCCCTCGACGACCAGCGCGAGTTCAACATCCGCAGCAACATGTTGCGGATGGCCCCGGTCGTCGATGGCTGGGTCATTCCCGATGATCCGATGCTCCTCTTCGCCGAAGGTCGCCAGAACGACGTGCCGGTCATCGTGGGAGCGAATCGCGATGAAGGGACGATGTTCACGCTGATGTCGAAGTTGCCGTTGGGCATGGAGGCGCTCGAGCAGTCGTTGACATCGAACTTTGGCGCCGTGCTGGGCCCCCAGATTCGCGAGCTCTATCCAGTGGCCGCCACGTCGGAGATTCGCACGGCCGTGGCCGACCTGGTGGGTGATATCGTGTTCGTCGCGCCGGCGCGCTTCGTGGCCCGGAGCGTGGCCAACGACAAGCAGCCGGTCTACCTCTATCACTTCGCGCACCCGGCCGCGGGCCCGACCGGAAAAATGCTCGGCGCGCACCATGGCGCGGAACTCCCCTACGCGCTCGACAACCTGGAGCTCACGCCCGGCCACACGGCGGTCGACAAGGCGATCCGCGACGCGATGGTCGGCTACTGGACGCAGTTCGCCGCCACGGGCAACCCGAATCGCGAAGGCCTGCCCGAGTGGCCCACCTACGATCCGGCCCAGGACAAGTGCCTGCAGATTGCCGAGAAGATCGAGGTGACGACAAACTACCGCAAGCCGAAGCTCGACTTGATCGACCAGTTCATGGACGCCTGGCGTGCCGAAGGGGCGGACGCCGGGAAGTAGCCTTTCTGCTCCCGTTGCAGTTCATCCACCGAATTTATTCATCCACAGATTTCGCAGATTGCTCAGATCTTTGTTCGCGAGGCGGGGCAATAACGGGTCAGCGGGGCAATAACGGGTCAGCGGGGCAATAACGGGGGCAATAACGGGTCAGAACTATTTGTTGCGGGGGTCGGCCGCGGGGGCGAATCGATCAGTGGGAATTAGTGCCGGTTAGTGTTCTTTACGAGTGTTCGACTCGGCAGAGTAGACAAAGCCAAAACCAAGGAACACTGATTTGCACTAATTCTTATTCATCACTCAAAAGGGGGCGGAACTGCTCTGTAGAAAACTCACGTACATCTGAGAATCATGACGTTGAGGGTGAGTGCTCGCAACATGATTTTGCTGCACGCTGCGGACCCGCAACGCGGATTCGAGGAGCCGTTTGAGCATGCTGTGGACGGTTTCGACCTGCCAGCGCTGCGAGTAGCGCGTCCGATGCAGTCGGCCTCGCATTTATCGTCGCCAGTAGTTGCTAGGTGGCTTACTGGTACGTCGACCGATGAGTGCCGGAATCAAGCTGCGCACCCCGCGCGTTTCACGGGCAAAGAGGTGGGTGTGCTCGGCATCGTAGCCCGTGCCATCAAGCGCCGTCAGCGACACTCGCTTCGGCAACCTTCCTTGGAGTTGCGCCAAGCGCACCATGGTAGTGAGCAGCTTCTGCGAGACAGAGCAGTTCTGACCCCTTCCTGATTTCTGATTTTCCAGACGTTCTCCATGATGCCGATCCGTTCACTTCAAGTGCGAGGTTACCGCTCAATCCAACGAGTGCAATTACGGCTTGGGCCAGTGAATGTGCTAGAGGGAGCAAACGGATGCGGCAAATCCAATCTGTACCGTTCGTTGTATCTCCTGGCAGCGGCCGCCGAAGGACGATTTGCTCGCACGCTGGCAAACGAGGGTGGCATGGCAAGTGCGCTTTGGGCCGGCGAACAAATCAAAGGGGTTTCAAAACGAATTACCATTGAAGTCGAATTCGATCAATGGTCGTACCACTTTGCCTGCGGCTTGCCAATGCCTAGTAAGTCGGCATTCCACCTCGATCCGCTGATTCGGAGCGAGGAATTATGGTTCCACGACGGCGATCGCAAGACGAGCGTCTTTCGACGCGAAAATGGCTCTGCACAGCTTCGCGACGAGACGGGGCGCGCCGTAAAGTTTCCTCTTGATTTATCCGATGCCGAATCGATCTTGTCGGAACTTCGAGAGCCGCATCGCTATCCGGAATTATCAGCCCTGCGAAGCGTGCTGCTGGGCTGGCGGTTTTATCACCAATTCCGGACTGACTTTGAATCGCCCTTGCGTCGTCCTCAAATCGGAGTGCAAACGCCTGTCCTGAGTCATGACGGGACGGACCTGGCAGCAGCGCTACAAACAATTCTTGAGATTGGCGAGGGCGACGTTCTTAATGCTGCGGTTTCCGATGCATTTCCCGGCGGCAGCGTCGAAATTGAATCATCTAACGGGGGCATGGAAATTGCCCTTGCAATGCCGGAATTTCGCCGTGCCTTTCGGGGTAGCGAGCTTTCCGATGGAACACTTAAGTATTTGTGCCTCGCTGCGGCTCTTCTGAGCCCCAGGCCTCCGGCTTTGCTCGCGATTAACGAGCCCGATGCCAATTTGCACCCGAAACTTTATGAACCGTTGGCGCGATTGATTTCACAAGCGGGAAGAAATTCGCAAGTCTGGATTACGACCCACTCACGGGCTTTGGCAACTCTGTTGCAGCGTTATGCTGCGGCTCAAGTTATCAGGCTCGAGAAACGGAATGGCGCAACCGTAATTGCAAGCGGCGAACTCGACGATGTCCAGAACGGCTGAGCCAGGGAAGAGGAAAGGGGCAGAACTTTTTTTGCAAGGTCGGCCGCGGGGACGGATCGTGTGGTCGAGGTTCAGCTTCTGGGACACGCGTTCGCCCCATTTCGCCGCTCGCGACGGAAGGCCGGTTCGATCGGCCCCCGCGACTTTCCCCACGCTGTGCAGCGCCGCTTGAACAGAACAGCGCAGCGATCCAAAAAAACGCCTCGCCGATCTTGTGACCGACGAGGCGTTTTTTTGTTTTCGTTCCGTAATTTTGCGAGCGTTTCGCGATTCTTGCTGCGTCAACGGTTGGATTTCGGGTGGCGGTCGGTGTGGTTTCAACACACTGTTGGGGGAGCGGGCAGTGCCACTCGAATCCGTCGGGTTTGTTTCCCCACACACAGGCTGGCAGCCTGTGCCACTTGATTGGCAGCAGGCATGTCGATGTCTGTGATTCGTCGCTCGGGGACTACTAGGTGAAGTATTCGCGGTCGGTGGTGATGCCGGGTTGCGGGATGGGGTATTTGCCTTCAGCGTCGGCTACCAACGGTGCGGCGCCGCCGATGGTTAGTTTGTCGACATCCGGGGCGAACTCGTGGTCGGAGCTCAGGATCTTGTCGTAGGTGATGATCTGGCCCGTGTGGGCGGCCATGCGTCCCATCGACGTGACGAGGCTGGCCTCGGCGCCGCGCTGGGCTTCGTTGTAGGGCGTGTCCGAACGGATCGCCGCCATCAGGTGATCCCACTCCAACTGGTAGGGGCTCGGCTCGGACTGGCCGTAGCGCCACACGATGTCCCCCTTCTTGATGCGCTGATCCTTGTAGATGCGGCAGCGGGCCGGCGCGTGCGACGAGGTCGAAATCACCGCGGCACCCTTGCTGCCGTGGGCGTAGCTGGCGAACTCCTGCGCACAGCCGGTCATCGTGCGTCCCTCGAGGAACATCTTCGAGCCGTCGTCGAACGTGTACTCGACCGCGTAGGTGTCGAAGTTCTGATCGACGTTATCGCCGCGGAAATGGCGTCCGCCCGAGGCCTTCGCCTCGACGGGCCAGGCCTCTTTCATCCAGCACGATTCGTCGATGTTGTGGATCAGGAAGTCGCTGAACGCGCCGCCGCTGGCCCAGAGGAAGGCGTGGAAGTTGCGAATCTGATATTCGAGCTCCGACTGCTCGGCCGGCTTCTGGCCCGCGAAGGCGAAACCGGTGGGACCCAATTGCCGGTAGGCACGCAACAGCACGATGTCGCCGATCTCTCCGTTCTGGATGCGATCGTGGAGCTCTTGTCGCGCGTTGCAGTGGCGGCACATCAGGCCCACGCCGACCTTGAGATTCTTTTCGACCGACTTCTTGGCCAGATCGATCATGCGGCGGGTGGTGGGACCGTCGACCGTGGTCGGCTTTTCCATGAAGACGTGCAGGTTCTTGTCGATGGCGTGGCCGAAGTGAACCCAACGGAAGGCGGGAGGCGTGGCAAAGATCACCACATCGCCCGGGTTCAGGCAGTCCATGGCGCGCTGGTAGCTGTCGAAGCCGATGAAACGGCGATCCTCGGGCACGTCGACCAGGTCGGGCTTCTCCTTGCTCAACTGCTCGTAGCTGTTGCTCAGCCGATCCTGGAAGACGTCGGCCATGGCCACGAGCTTGACGGGACCTTGTTGGGTCGAGAGGGCGTTCATCGCGGCGCCGGTGCCGCGACCGCCGCACCCGACCAGCGCGACCTGGATGGTGTTGTTTTCGGCGGCGTGTACCTTGGGCACCGCGAGGCCGGCCAACGTCGTGACGGCCGCCAACGTGCCGGAGGTCTTCAAAACATCGCGACGCGTGACGCTCGATTCGTGAGCCTTGGTCACTCGAATTCTCCTTGGTACCGATAGGGATGTTTTGTGCCAGGCAAGCCGCGCGCGGAGCGGACGGTGGCACAAGCGCTCGGGTGCGGTCGCGTGCCGAGCGGAGCGTAAGCTCTGGGTATGGTGTCTCCCCCACCAGCTAGGCATTGTCGCCGCTGGGCTGAAAAAGTGCAAGTTTTTGCCGGGGAAAGCTGTGGCGATCGTAAGGATTGCCCGTGTCTGGAGTCTTCGGCAAAGGAACGCTAATGGCCACTAATGAACACTAATAATCCGAAAGGGTTTCGCGTCAATCTGTGTCCAGCTGCGTAATCTGTGGATCACTTCCGTTTCTGACCGAGTGGGGGGGAACGCTAATCGGCACTAATCCACACTAATGACTGATTAGTGGGAATTAGTGCCGATTAGTGTTCTTTAGTTGAAGCGACACGCGAGCCGAGCTTTAGAGCATCTCGAGCGGTTGCGGGCCGGTGGGGGGCGGGAAGAGTTCGTCGAGCTCGGCTTGTTGTTCGGGGGAGAGGGGGAGTTCGAGGGCCGCGAGATTTTCGCGCAGGCGCTCGGGGTGGCTCGTTTTGGGAATGACCATGATGTCGTCGTGCGCGAGGAGCCAGGCGAGTGCTGCTTGCGTCGTGGTGAGTCCGTGTTTGTTGGCGAAGGTGGTGAGCTTTTTGTTCTTCGCGAGACGGCCTTGCTCGATGGGCGAGTAGGCCATCAGCGGCAGGCTATGCTCGCGCTGCCAGGGTAAGAGATCGCCTTCGATGCCGCGGCGTGTGAGATTGTAGAGCACCTGGTTCGTGGCCACCGTGGAGCCGCCGGCCAGCGACCACCACTCCTGCATGTCGGCGAGATCGAAGTTGCTGACGCCGAAGTAGCGAATCTTGCCCGACTGCTGCAGCTTGGTGAAAGCGTCTAACGTTTCGACCAAGGGGACGCTGCCGCGCCAGTGCAGCAGGTAGAGGTCGAGCCGATCGGTGCGCAGGCGTTGCAAACTTCGTTCGCAGGCGGCGATGGCCCCCTGGCGCGTGGCATTGTGAGGATAGACCTTGCTGACGAGAAAGGCCTCGTCGCGGCGATCGGCGATCGCCTCGGCGATGACTTCCTCGGCCCGGCCTTCGCCATACATCTCGGCCGTATCGATCAACGACGCCCCCAGCTCGAGCGCGAGCCGGAGCGTGGCGATTTCCTCGGCACGATCGGAGTCGCGATCGCCGACGCGCCAGGTTCCCAATCCCAAGGCCGGCACGTGCTCGCCGGAGGGAAGCGCCACGGTTTTCATCGCGTCGTACCTCAGAGTTCCATGCGGGGCCCGCTTCACCATCGCCTCGCGATGTGCCCCACCCACCCCAGCATTACGAGAGCAATTCGCGCACCACGCGGCCATGGACATCGGTGAGGCGGAAGTCGCGGCCGGCATGACGATAGGTCAGCCGCTCGTGATCGAGCCCCAATTGATGCAGAATCGTGGCCTGGAGATCGTGAATGTGGACGGGATTTTCGGCCACGTGGAAGCCGAGATCGTCGGTCATGCCATAGGTCATGCCGGGGCGAATGCCACCGCCGGCCAGCCACATCGAATAGGCCTGCGGATGATGATCGCGTCCGAGGCTGCGCCCCAACTGGCGATTGCTCTCGACCATCGGCGTGCGGCCGAATTCGCCTCCCCAGATGATGAGCGTCTCGTCGAGCAGCCCGCGCCGCTTGAGATCGGTCACGAGCGCCGCCGCGGCGCGATCGGTGGCGGCGCAATTGTTCTTGTGATTGCCGATGACGTCGCTGTGGGCGTCCCAGCCTTCGTTGTAGATGTTGATGAACCGCACGCCGCGCTCCACCATGCGCCGCGCCAGCAGGCAGGCCCGGGCGAAGGAGGGCTTGTCGGGATCGGCGCCGTACAACTCGAGCGTTTCGCGTCCTTCGCTCTTGAGATCCATGAGTTCGGGCGCGGACGATTGCAGGCGAAAAGCCATTTCGTAGGCGGCGATCCGCGTCGCAATCTCGGGATCGCCCACCTGCGACAGCCGGCGGCGATTCAACTCGCCCAGCAGATCGAAGGTATCGCGCGACATGCGTTCGTCGAAACCGTCGGGGCTCGACACGTTCAGAATCGGATCGCCCTGGTTGCGGAAGCGCACGCCGTTGTAGGTCGTGGGCAGAAAGCCGCTCGCCCAGTTGGCGCTGCCGCCGCTGATGCCCGAGCCGGTCGACATGACGACAAAGGCGGGCAGATCGCTCGTCTCGGCGCCGAGACCATACAGCACCCACGATCCGAGACTGGGGCGGCCCGGCTGGGCAAAGCCCGTGTTGAAAAAGATCTGTGCCGGAGCGTGATTGAACTGGTCCGTATGGACAGAGCGGACGAGACAGATATCGTCGACGACCTGCGCCAGGTGGGGCAAGGCCTCGGAGATCTCCGTCCCGCACTTGCCCTGTTTGGCAAACTTGAACTGCGGACCAAGGCAGGCCGCATCGGAGCGGATGAAGGCGTAACGCTGGCCGCCGATCACCTCGGGAGGGATGGGCTTACCTTCGTACTCGGCCAACTTCGGCTTGTAATCGAACAGGTCGAGCTGACTGGGGGCGCCCGCCATGAAAAGGTGAATCACCGCCTTCGCCTTGGGGACAAAATGGGGGGGGCGAGGCGCAAAGCCGATGCCGTCCATCGCCGGCGTGGCCGCCATCGCGTGCGAAGCGCCGCCGGTCAGCAGCGACGCGAGCGCCACCTTGCCGAGACCGACGCCGCACTCGCGCAGGAAATAACGCCGCGAAACGTGGGGCACTTGTGATGCGCGGGAAGGAAAGCTGCTCATGGCGTGCTGATCGCTTCGTCCAGGTTCATGACCGCGCGGGCCACCAGGGTCCACGCGGCGCGTTCGATGGTTTCGTCACTCGTCGCTTCTTTCTCGTCGGCGCCGACGATGCGGGCCGCGCTCACTTCGCCCGCCGCCAGGCGCGCTCGCTGATCGGTATAGTAAGCCACCAACAGATCCCGTTCCTCGTTCTGCGGCGGCCGCGTGAGATAGCGGCGGAAGAGCTCTTGCACCCGCTCGCCCGGTGTCGCCTGGTTACGGGCAGCCAGCTCGCGCCCCATGACCTGCGCTGACTCGACAAAGACCACATCGTTCAGCAGAGTCAGGGCCTGCAGGGGCGTATTCGACGACTCGCGGCGAGCGACGCAGGCCTCGCCGCTAGGCCCGTCGAACGTCAGCGACATGGCGAATGGCGCGGTGCGCTTCATGTAGGTATACAGTCCACGCCGGTAGCGATCTTCGCCTTCGCTGGTCTTCCACGCGAGTTGGCCATAGGCGCCTTCCGTCGTGACGCCTGCTGGCTGCGGCGGAAAGACGCTGGGACCAAACATCTTCGGCGAGAGCAGTCCCGCGACGCGCAGCGCCGTATCGCGCAATTGTTCGGCCTCGAGCCGGCGGCGCGGACCGCGCGCCAGCAGACGATTCTCGGGATCGCGAGCAAGAAGCGCGGGCAAGGCGCTCGCATCTTGCCGGTAGGTAGCACTGGTCACCATCAGACGATGGAGCGACTTCATCGACCAGCCACCGCGCACCAGTTCGATGGCGAGCCAATCGAGCAGCTCCGGGTGCGATGGCGGATCTCCTTGATGGCCGAAATCCTCGGTCGTGCGAACGAGCCCACGGCCAAAGAGCGCCGCCCATTGGCGATTCACCGTGACGCGCGCCGTGAGGGGATTGTCGGGGCCGACCAGCCACCGCGCCAACGACAAGCGATCGTGCGGTACATCGGCTGGTAGGGGCTCGAAGATGGCCGGCAACTCGGCCGATACGAGCTCGGTCGGTTGTTGGTATTCGCCACGATGGTGCAAATGGGTCGGACGTGGCTCGTCGGCCGGGCGCTCCGACATTACCAGTGTCGTCGCGTAAACGGGCAGTTGCTGGCGCAGGCGGTCGATCTCCCGTCGCGCAAGGGCCAATTCCGGCGCGGTGGCCGCGAATTCGGCCAGCAGACCGGCACGTGCTTCCGGGGTGCGCTCCGACTCCGGCTCGAGCAACGCCGCCTCGAGCGCCGCCGGCAGCGGATTCGCCTCGACCGGGCGCGAATCATCGGTGACCGAGATACGGAACCTGCCGATGCCAGCCGAATAATACTTCTCGCACAAGAGACTCACGTCGAGGGCCTTCGCCCCTTCGAGCGGTTGCGCCAACGTGAAAACCGCCGCCTGGGCGCGCCCTTGGCCGCCGTTGATCGACCAGCCACTCTGCTGATCGCCGTCGATGGCGGCCGCCGCGTTGAAACTGCCCGACGCGAACGTTTGCGTGGCACTGGCAATTTTCACCGGACTGCCGTCAGCCGTAATGCTGAACTCACTCAAGAAGAAGTCGCCGAACGGGCCTTCGTAATAGACGCGGCCCGGGCCGTTCTTCGGCAGACGCTCGTCCGTCAGTGTCTCGAGTCGCACGGCGGTGACGCGCGGCGGTAGGTCGACGAACGCCAGACGGTACATGTCGCTCTTGGTTTGATCGCCACTCGAGAAGACCGAATCATCCTCTTGCACGGTAAGCCGCGGCAGATTCGACGTCGCTTCGATCGGACGCAGCGTAGTCCAGCGCACCGCACGAGCCGATTGCGCGGCAAGCCAGGCCTGATACTTGGCCTCACGATGCTGGATGCGCCGCTCGGCCAACGTGGGGCCGTCTGGCTGATACTTGCCCACGCTGACGCGCAACCGCCCGATCAGGTGCTGCCCCCCGTAAAGTTGATCGAGTCGCAACGTCCAACGCGTGGGAGCATCCTCGGCCGGCAGCGGCTCGTCGAGCATCAAGCGGGCCGTCCGTGCGACATGCCAATCGCCGGGACCATCGATCGCCCAACCCGTCTTGCCATCGCCGTCGAGCATCTTCTCCGCCGGAAAGCCCCCCTGTGCGAAATCGACTTCGGCCCAAACAAGCGGGATCGATCGAGTAGCGCCGTTTTCTCCTTCGCTCGGCACGTTCAGGGCCACCTCGGAGAGGACGAAATTGCCGTTCTCGGCACGGCCGGGCCCACGATGCGGCAGGCTGTCGTCCGGCAAAACCTCGATCCGCAGCGCTGCCACCCGATCCAGCGGCGTCTCGAACGAGAGGGTGTAGACATCCTCGGCCGGGAGCTTGCCCGAGAATCGCATCGAACTGTCGTCGAGCAATTCGGCCGTGGCGCCGGACTTCGTCTTCATTTCGGTTGGGCGAACGTACGACCATTCGACCTCGCCCGCCGGTGGAAAGCGCTCGGGCAGGCTGGCCGTGAGCGTAGCGATCTCCCGTTCGATCTCGCGTCGTCGCGCGGCCTGTGCCTCGGTCGGCACATCGAGTTCCGGTTCGTAGGCGTTGTCGAGGAACGCCATCAGCCGGTAGTAATCCTTGTGCGTGATCGGATCGAACTTATGCGTGTGGCATTGCGCGCAACCGGTGGTGAGCCCCAACCAGACCGTACCGGTGGTCGCGACTCGATCGACCATCGCATGGAAACGAAACTCGAGCGGATCAATGCCCCCTTCCTCATTCAACATCGTGTTGCGATGAAAGCCGGTGGCGATGCGTTGCTCGAGAGTCGCATCGGGGAGCATGTCGCCGGCAAGCTGCTCGATGGTGAACTGGTCGAAGGGCATGTCGGCATTGAGCGCCTTGATGACCCAATCGCGATAAGGCCAGATCGAACGGGGCCGGTCCTTCTCGTAGCCGTTCGTATCGGCATAGCGCGCCAGGTCGAGCCAGAGTCGCGCCCAGCGTTCGCCGTAGTGGGGCGACGCCAGCAGGCGATCGACGAGCTTCTCGTAGGCGTCGGGGGACGAATCGAACACGAATGCGTCCGCCTCCTCGACCGTCGGAGGAAGTCCGATGAGATCGAGATACGCTCGTCGCACCAGCGTGTAACGGTCGGCCTCGGGCGAGGGCCTCAGCCCCTCGGCCTCGAGTCGTGCGAGCACGAACAGGTCGATGGGATTGCGTGGCCAGTTGGCGAGCTTGACCTGAGGGAGCGAGGGCTCGACCGGCGGCACGAAGGCCCAATGCGTCCGATAGATGGCCCCCTCGGCAATCCAGCGGCGCAAGACTTCCTTTTTCTCGTCCGACAGCGCCTTGTTCGCCGCGGGAGGGGGCATGAGCTCGCTGGCATCGTCCGAGACGATACGTCGGATCAGCTCACTCTCGTCGGGTGAACCGGGCACGATGGCCGGCTGACCCGAGGCGGTATCTTGGCCCGTGGCAGATTGACGCTCGTCGAGCCGCAGTCCCGATTCGCGCGTCGCGTCGTCGGGACCATGGCACTTGAAGCAATGGTTCGCCAGAATCGGCCGGACATCGCGGTTGTCGTCGAGCTCGGCCGCGCAAAGGGGCAACATGCCATGCATTCCCATCGCGGCAACGGCGACGAGCGCACACCACGTGTGCCGCAAATCGTGCGCAGTGAACGGCCATCGGCGAACATCACAATGCATGCACAACTCCTCGCAGGCCGAGATTCTGCTCGGGGGATATCGCGCCCCCTCGGCAGCCAGTCGGTGGGGCAACTTGGGCAGGAACCCTCAGTTTAACCACCCCTGCGGGGCCTGCCGAGTATTTGACCCACGGGCACCAGTCTCGACACTCTCGACGCCACGCGAGAAGGGAGAGATTTCTCGGCATTTTCGGCCAGCGAGTTGCAACTTCAGGTTGGCTCAGCTCGCGCCAGCCAGTACGATCGGATCGATGTAGCATCAGCGGGCGTCAAGAGGCCGAACGGGGCCGATTTCGCCCCCAAGTTGCCCGCGCTCCGGCGTGTTTGTCTCGTAGAATTTGAGCGAAAACCTCTCCACGAGCGGGAGCCGTGATATGCCAGGCAAGACGAGAAGACGAGTCACGGATGGGCGTCTGGGTGGACTAAGAGTCGTTTTGTTGTTGATGCTCGCCGTTCTGCTGGTAGCAGGGGGTACGAGCGTCGCGAACGAGATCGCGCCGAAGAGCCAGCCCGACGTCACGCTCTATCAGGGAAGCTATCCCGGTTGGCCCTGGATTGCGCGCACCCCCGCCGGCAAGCTGGTGGCCACTTTCCGTGAGGGAAACGAACACGGTTACTCCCCCAATGGACGCGTGCTGGTCGTCGAAAGTACCGACGAAGGAAAAACCTGGACGGCCCCCAAGGTGGTCGCCGACCAGAAAGACGTCGACGACCGCAACGCGGCCATCCTCGCGTTGTCGGACGACGACTGGTTGGTTTCTTACAACACCTACACGGCCGACCTCGTGTCGCGGCCTGTTATCGTCCGCACGCTGGACGGCGGCCGCACCTGGTCGGCGCCGCAAATGGTGGCCGATATCGATGCCCGCACGCGCAGCGCGGCGATCAAACTCTCGAGCGGCGAGTTGCTGCTGCCGATCTATCGCGCGCAGGGAAATGGTTCCCTCTGTGCGCGCTCGGAAGACAATGGCAAGACCTGGCAGATCGTGCCCTTGGCCGATTCCGACGGCTACGTCGGCGACGAGTGGAGCCTGGCCGAGGTCTCGCCAGGCCGGGTCGTCGGCATTCACCGCAACAATCATTCGACGCGCGACGGCTTCTTGTGGCGTACCGAGAGCGCGGACGCGGGCAAGACTTGGTCCTCTGCCGAACGCACGAACGTGCAATGCCAGCGCCATCCCGCGCCGGCCCAATTGTTCGTCGTCGATGGCAAGCCCATCTTGGCCTATGCCGACCGCCGTATGGTTTCGCTGTCGCTCGTCACGACGGATGATCCCAAACTGTTGAACTGGGATCTCGACCGACGCCTGACCGCCGTGCAGTACCTGCCTGACGGTTCCCCGATCAGCGATGCGGGCTATCCGTCCGTCGTCTCGCTCGGCAAGAACAAGCTCATGCTCATCGACTACGAGATCACCGAAGAGGAGCATCTCGTGACGGGCTATTTCGTCGAGCTGCCGCAGGACTGGCTGGGTCAATAGCCCCCTGTGCCTAGCAGGCCCGGCTCGTAGATCGCCAGCACGTCGCCGCGCGTCACCGCACGCGGATCAACGCGCCAGGTGCGTTTGATCGCCAACGCCTGTTCGGCGCGGGCGATCAAGTCAGATCGTGGTACTCGCGCCTCTGGAAGATCGCCAGCGCCAGCGCGAGGCTGCCCACGGCGATCCAGATCAGCGCATTCGCGCCGGTCGTTACCGAAACCGGTTCGAACCATTGCGGGTCGGGCAGATCGACCCCTTCTTCCAACCCCAGGTTGAACATGATCGAGCGGCCGTAGAAGTTCACGGCCAGACGCTTGATGATGCCCGGCATATTGCCCAGGAAGAATTCCATGAACAGCGCGTAGGTCAGCGCCGCGATCGTCGAATGGCGAAACGTGACGGCAAAGAGATGGAACAAGCTGATGTAGGCGATCGTCATAAAAAAGATCGCCGGCAGATACAGCTCGAAGGCGAGCTCACCGGCAGCGCCCGCCAGCCGGCAGTAGAGATAGAAGCTGCCGAGCACCATTCCCAACACCAGCGGCAGGGTGGCGGTCATTTTGGCCAAAAACACCAGCGAGCGCGGGATGGGGCGCACGAGCAGGAACAAGAGCGTGCGGTTCTCGCGATCGCCGCCGATGCTCGTGGTCGCGTAGGCCAGGGCGCAAATCGGCACGATGAACGCCGCGAAGATCAGGATGACAAACTCGTGGCTGAAGGCATTGATCGCGCGGGGCAGATAGGCGATCTGGTCGTACCGCCGGCGCAAAAGAAACAACGTGCAGCCGATCAGCGGAAACAGGACCATCAACGTGTTTGTCGACCAGAGCAACTGACGAAACGAGAGCATCGTCAACGTACCCCACGCGCGGATCAGCGCCAGCACGCGCAGCGGCTCGCGTGCGCCGGCCGCAGGCCCTGTGGCAAACGAACCGGACGACGCGGTCGAACCGGCGGCCAAGGCGGATTGGGATGCTTCCATCACTCTCGCTCCAGGTAACCGAACACCGCGTCAGCGCCCGCGTCGAGCGTTTCGAGCCGCTCGATCTCGATGCCTTGCTCGATGACGAGCGTGCCCACCACGCCGAAGAACTGTTGTGGATGCCGCGTGCGGACGGTGAGGGTCTCGAAGCGCACCTCGACCGAGTCGACCTCGGGAATCTCGACCAGTCGCGAGGCCAGCGCCCGCGAGTTGCCCCGCGTCACCAGTTGCACGGTGTAGGGCTGGTTCTCCAGCAGCCGGCGAATCTCGGCGATAGTGCCCGAGGCAATGATGCGGCCGCGAGCGATCATAATGATCGAGTCGGTCAATTGCTCGACCTCGGACAAGATGTGGCTCGAGACGAGCACGGTGCGTCCCCCTTCGGCCTGTCGTACGAGCAGCCGACTAAGATCGCGCCGCCCTCCCGGATCGATCCCGGTCATCGGCTCGTCGAGCAACAACACCTGGGGATCGTTCGCCAGGGCCTGGGCAAGTTTGATGCGCTGCCGCATGCCGTGGCTGCAACCGCCGAGATGGCGATCGGCACGATCGGTCATGGCGACGTCCTCGAGCGCCTGCTCCGTGCGACGGCGAGCCTCCTTCATGCTGTAGCCGTAAAGGCGCGTCATCGCCAGGATGAACTCGCGCCCCGTCATCTCCTCGTAGAAGCTGTTGATGTCGGGACTGAAGCCGAGATTGCGTTTGGCGCGGCTCGTCCAGGCGCGGTCATCGCCGATGCGCACCATGCCCTGGGTAGGGCGCAACTGCCCGCTGGCGAGCTTCATCATGGTCGACTTGCCGGCGCCGTTCGCCCCGAACAGGCCGGTAATGCCCGGGCCAATACGGCACGAGATGTCGTTGACCCCGATCACCGGGCCGTACAGTTTCGTGACGTGTTCGAAGGTGAGCCACATGGGGCGAATGATCCGCTCAAGTCACGATTTCGATGGCGCGCACGCGGCGTGCCAGGGCCACGAGTGCCAGGGTGCAGACCGAAACGAGGATCAAGAGTGCCCAAAGCGCCATGCTGTATTCGGTATCGTCGCGAAACGTGCCGAAGCACATCTTGCCCACGAGACGGATATCGCGCCAGGGATTGATCAGTTCCCAGTAGGGGCTGGCCGCGCGCAGGTAGCGCGACATGGACCCGAGCAGGACGAACAGGCTCGACCAGGTGATGGCGATCGGCGCCACGCTTTGCAAGTAGGCCGAGATCGTCACCAGCAGAATGCTCAGCACCGTACACATGATGGCGCCAAAGGCCAGCACCGCCAGCGGAATGCGCCAGTTCTCGCGCCAATAATCGGTCGAGGCCGTGAACGTGCCGAATTCAATGAACAGCAGCAGCGCCGGCAACGTGGTCATCATCGACACGATGACGCTCACGGCCAGCAACTTGCCCACGATGTAGTGCCGCCGATCGATCCGCCGCGAAAGGTAGAAGGGCAACGATTGAAAGCGAAAGTCGGCCCCCACGAGCAGACTGCCCGAAAAGGCCAACAACAGCATCACGACAATGCTCTGCCGTTGCATGAACTCGATATAGCCGTTCTCCTGGCTGTCACCTCCCCGGGTACGAAAGCCGATCACCTCCATCAGGCGATCCTGGGCCTCGACTGGAATGTCGAACTGAGCGATGGCATAGATCACCGACCAGTACAGGAGGAAGTTCAGCAACCCGAGCGCCAGAACGATCCAATACGACTTGCGACGAAACACCTGCAACAGCGCCACGCGCACGATCGCGATGCAGGCCCACCAGGGTGAGAGCAGCTTGCCGCGCCAGCCGTGATAATGTGCGACGTCGATTCCCATGCGGTCTTTCTAAGTCTGCTGCGGCGGCGCGGCGGCGGGCGTATGGTGATCGGTCATGCGGAAGAAAACGCCCTGCAGATCCTCTTCCTCTGGCTTGAGCTCGTTGATCGTGACGCCGACCGAGTGCGCAATCTCGAAAAAGCGATTCGTGGTCCAGCCGGGGGCGACCTCGACGTGGATTCTCGCCGGACCGTTCTGATTCACGACGACGCGCGCTCCTTCGCGTTCGAGCGCTGCGCGAAAGATCGCACCATCGCCGATCCAACCCAGCTCGTAGCGATTGCTGATCGTGCGTCGCAACTCGGCCATGCTGCCGGCGCGAACCACCGTGCCACGATCGAGCACCACCACTTGCTGACACAGACGCTCGACATCGCCCAACAGGTGGGTGCAGAGGATCACGCTCTTACCCGTCTCGGCGATGAGATCCTCGATCAACCGCAGCATCGAAACCCGCCCGGCCGGGTCGAGACCATTCGTCGGCTCGTCGAGCAGCAGCAACTCGGGGTCGTGTACCAGGGCCGCGGCCAACTTGAGTCGTTGCTGATTGCCGGCCGAGTATTCCTCGAGCCGCCGGTAGCGCAGCTCGCCCAGGCCGACGTAGTTCAACACTTCGTGGGCACGGCGACGGGCATCGCGATGCGGCATGCCGTAGAGATCCCCTGCGAGCGTCACGAACTCGACGCCGCGGAGCACCGGCACGACCGAGGCGGCCTCGGCCATGTAGCCGACACGGCCCCGCAGGGCGTTGCCCGTCGAGCGGATGTCGTACGTCAAGATGGTGCCGGTGCCGCTGTCGGGGCGGAGCAGCCCCAGCAGGATCTTGAGCAGCGTCGATTTGCCGGCGCCGTTGTTGCCCACCAGTCCGATCGTACCCGGCTCGAGCGCCAAGGTAACGTCGCGCAAGGCCTTGACGTGGCCAAAGCTGCGGCTGACATTTTTGAGATCGACAAGTCGCATGCCGCGCCGGGCAGGTGGGTTCGAGATGCCGCGCGCCGTTCGGCAGGAACGGCCAAGCTTCTCACGTCTGGGGATGGGCCTCTTCGTTACGCGCGACCCATTCTATCAACCAGGTCCCCGTACTGCCGAGGGGCCGAAACTTCCGGGCGATCCGCACGGTTTAACAGGTTGACTGCCGGTGGACAACGGCCCTCCGCACGGCCGCTGGCCCGCAACCGTTACCCAACCGACATGGCATCCCGTTTCACGGCGCCGAAGTCGGCAATCGTTGGCCTGAAGATTTGACCCCTGCCGGTGTGGCGGATAGCCTTCAGAGTGCGTCCCTCGCGGCGTTCCACCCACCGCATCCCCTCCTGCGGAATAACGCTATGCCCCACGCCTTGCGTTCGCGTCGTTCGGCGCCCTGGATGGTCCTTCTGTTGGGCGTCTTTCTCTCGCTCGCCTGTCTCGGCACCCCGAACTCGGCCCAGGCCGAAGACCACATTTTGACGATCGGCGGCGGCTATAGCCCCACCGGCAATCAGGTCTCGCTCGAGAAAAACGTCCTCTACTTCCGACGGATGCTCGAAGATCTCGGCCTGTCGGGCTTGCATCACGATGTCTTCTTCGCCGATGGCGATTCTCCTGGTCGGGATCTGCAATTCACCGATCCCGAGCACAACCTGCCCAAAGCCAACGAGTTGCTCGCCCGCCTGTTCGAGCAGACGAGCGAACTGGGCTACGAATATCGCAGCCACCAGGTAGCCGGCCTGCGCGGCGCCTCGACCCGCGACAATATCGAACGCTGGTTCGCCGAAAACGCGAACCACCTGCAGCCGGGAGACCGGCTGATCGTCTACTTCACGGGGCATGGCGGCAAGGGGAAGAAACCCGAAAATTCGCATCTGTACCTTTGGAATCAGGAACAGATTCCCGTCGAGGAATTCACGCGGCTGCTCGACAAACTGGCGCCAGACATTTCGGTGGTGTTGGTGATGGTGCAGTGCTACTCGGGCGGTTTTGCGAATTCGATCTTTAACTCGGGCGATTCCGCACATGGGTGCAGCGATGCTGAACGTTGCGGCTTCTTCGCCACGACGCAGGATCGCTCGGCGGCCGGCTGCACCCCCGATATCGACGAAGAAAACTACCAGGAATACAGCAGCCACTTCTGGGCCGCCTTGTCCGGGCGATCGCGCATCGGCGAGCCCGTCGAGCTGCCCGACTTCGATGGTGACGGGCGGATCTCGTTTGTCGAGGCTCATGCCCATGCCTTGCTCGCCTCGGATACGATCGATATCTCGGTGAAGACCTCGGACGCATTCTTGCGCGCCTACAGCAAGACGTCGGCCAAGGGGGTGGCGAATCTGCTCACCGTCGACTCGCCCTATGCGCAGCTACTGGCCGTGGCCTCCCCGGCCGATCGCGCCGTGCTCGAGGGGCTTTCGACCCAACTGCAAATCGAGGGAGAGAACCGCGCCGCGGCGGTTCGCGACTTGGCGGAAAAAATCGGCAAGCAGCGCAAGGAGATCAGCGGAAGCAAGGGAAAGTTGACCGGCTCGCTGCGGGGCGAGGCGCGCAAGATTCGAGCCACGCTGCTCGAGCGCTGGCCCGAGCTGGCCAATCGCTGGAACCCTGCCGTGCAACTTCTGCTCGAGCAGGAACCTGGCACGCTCGTGGCGGCCATTGAAGGTCACGCGCACTATTCCGAGTTCGCTCGCCTGCAAGGCGAGGTCGACCGCTTGTCGCAGCAGCATCTCGACCTCGAACGCCAGTGGGTCAAGTGCCAGCGATTCTTGCGTGTGGCGGAGAACGTCGCCTTGGCCAACAACCTGCCGCTGGTAGGGACGCCCGAGCAAGTGGCACGCTTCGAGCGGCTTATGCTGGCCGAAGGGGCTTCGTTGACGACCGCGATCGCCGAGTCGACGCCGACCGACAGCCTCGCGGATGAAACGGCCACGCCGTAGGCACCTTGTAGAGTCACCAGTCTGGCTCGAGCGGTCCCTGCTCGGGCAGCCAATCGTGCAGCGGGCACCCGTCGCAACGGGGCTCCTTGCGGCAGTAGTCTTTGCCCAGTTGCACGAACAGGGCGTGAAACTCGTTGAACGTGGCGGCGTCGCGCTCGAGCCCGCTCTCGAAGTGCTCCTTGAGCTGATGGTAGTCGGCCTCGAATTCGATCCAGCCGTGCCGTTTCATCACGCGATGCGTGTAGGCATCGATGACGAACGTCGGCAACCCGCCAGCGTAGAGCAGGATGGAATCGGCCGTCTCGGGTCCGATGCCGTTGACGCCGAGGAGTTCCTCGCGCAGATCCTCGAGCGGCATGGCGAACATGGCTTCGAGCGAGCCGTCGTACCGCTCGCGCACGAACTGGAGCAGCCGGTGCAGTCGCCCCGCCTTGAGGCGATAGTAACCGGCCGGTCGAATCAACTCGGCAAGTTCCTCGAGCGGCAGCTCGCCCAGCGAGTGCAAGTCGAGCAGATCGGCCTCGCGCAGATTCTCGATCGCGCGCTCGACATTTTTCCAGTTCGTATTCTGCGTCAGCACGGCGCCGACCATGACTTCGAGCGGCGTTTCGCCCGGCCACCAGGCCTGCGGACCATAGTGCGCAAGCAAGCGATCGAAAAGCGTGGCGAGCGTAACTTCCATCGAGCGTTTTCTCCTGTGCTTGTCGCGCCGGCCGAGTGCTAGCATCGTCCGTTTGAAACGCCGTCCCGCGGATTTGTCAAGCTGGAATTCTCGCCGCACACGCGCCGCGCGACAAAACACTCTTTGTGCGCCGCGCGCGCGGACTTATAATGCAAGCGTTCGACAACAAACAGCGCGCCTGTGGGCGCTTGATCGATATTACAAGGAACCGACGCAGTGCTCTCCGTTCGCCCGAAGGTCGCAGAACTGGTCTTTCAGTTGTATGGTCGAGCGCTTCATCCGGAACTCTTTCAATTTCACTCGACGCGCGTCGTCGAGCGTGGCGACTATGTCGCCAAGATCGACATCACGAACGCCGGTCACGTCGTGACCTGGCGTTGCCGGGGTCTGACGTTGACCGAGGTCTGTGCTTCGGCCCAGCATCCCCTGCCGCAGAAGCGCCGTTTGCTCTCGTACCGCTTGAAGGGGAGCCGCAACGACCGGCTCGAATGCCGCGGAGGCGCCTCGTACCAGGTCAACTTCGATCTCGAACCGGTCGAGCCCGAGGTCTTTTGGACCTTCCAGCAGGAACTGGCCCTCGACGGCCAGCGCAAGGGCATGCTGCACCAATTCGATTCGAGCGGCCGCATCGCCGTGGGGGCCTTGAGCTACGTCAACGTCGAGACACGCAATCGCAGCCTGCTCGTGCAAGCGTTTCACACCTTCCCGGACGACTACGCGATCGTGAAGAGCCAGTCGCTCTTCGAGGTCCGCTAAGCGTTCTCGCCGGACGGGCTCACGCGGAAGCGGAGTGAGCTATCCACTCAGCCGATCGAGGAAGCTGGCGATTGCGGGCGTGACGATGTCGGGACGTTCCATCGGGGCCATGTGGCCTGCCTCGGGTACGACGACCAGTTCCGCGCCATCGATCTTGTCGGCCATGCCCCGCATCTCGTCGAGCGTGGTGATGGTATCCTCCGCGCCGACGATGACGAGCGTCGGCACGCGGATCTGGGCGAGCCAGGGGGTCGCGTCAGGACGCTCGGCCATGCCCCGCAGCGCCGCCGCGATCGATTCTGGCTGCGCGCGGCCGATCATCCCTTTCGTTCGCTCGAGCAACACCGGCTGACGCTCGGCCGTGCCGCGCGCGAATAGCTTGGGCAACATGGCATCGCGGGCGGCCCCGTGTCCGGTGGCTATCACCGCCGCCGCCAGCTTGTGCCTCCCGGCCACGGCCTCTTCGCTGTCGGCGCTCGCCTTCGTATCGCACAAGATCAGCGCTCGCAGACGTTGGCCATGATGACGCCAGAATTGCCAGGCGACGTAACCCCCCATCGACAATCCGCACAAGACGACCGGCTCGGTCACCTTGAACTGATCGAGCAGCGTGGCCAGATCATCGGCAAATTGGCGCATCGTCACCGTGCCCGAACTGGGACCGCTCGCGCCAAAGCCACGCAAGTCGGGCGCGATCGTGCGGTAGCCGGCCGAGAGCTCGTCGATCTGGGCCTGCCACATCGAGTGATCGAGAGGAAAACCATGCACGAAGAGCACGGGCAAACCACGCCCTCGATCGTCGACCTCGATCTTCGCGCCGCCGATGTCGTAGGTCTTCATCGCTCACTCCTTCCCTCGTCTGCAGTCGGCCCCGGCTAAACCAACAGTCGCCCAATCCATTGTACGAAGAACGCCGGCACGAAAAGCCACGCCGCGACCACGAGCCAGCGTGGCGGCTGGTCTCCCTGGCCGCGGCGCAATCGCCAGATCTGCCACGCACGATACGGAATCTGAAACACGACTCCCAGGAACAACAGGCAACCGACGGGTTGAAAACTCCAGGCACGAGACAGTTCGCCATGCGCCATGGAGATGAAGCACCGCGTCAGGCCACAACCAGGACAGGGGAGCCCCGACACGGCGCGCCAATAACACAACTCGGGTAGCGGCGTGCCGACCACCGGCAGACAGACGGCATGCTCGCCTTGCACGCGCAGCACGAAAGACGCCACCAAGATGCTCGCGGCGGCGGCGAACAACAAGCCATGCCGCCAGACCGCGTCGCAAATCGATGGCGGCGCGAAGGGATTCCCGCACTCGACGAGTTGGGCCTGATAAGGCTCCGTGGTCGTAGTAGCGGAGGTCGGCGCGTCGCACGGCGAAGACATCGAACTGAATCTCCAGCGCGACGTGCGTCGCAGGAAGCACCGAGTTACGACTTGCCGCCCGACTCGCGTTTTTTGGCGAGTTCTTGCTGGAACTGCTTCAATTGACGATTCATCTGGCCCGAGTGCGGATCGAGCGAGACCGCCTGCAGTTGGGCGGCCACCGCCTTGTCGAGTTGCCCGAGGGCATAGTAGCAGCGAGCCAGGGTGTCGAGGTAACCCGACTCGTTCGGCGAAAGTTCGAGCGAACGGCGCGAGTATTCGAGCGCTTGCTGCTGCTTGCGACCGGTGTTGGCCCACAGCCAGGCGAGTTGATTGTAGTTCGTCGCGTTGTCGGGCTGATTCTGGATCAATTGCTCGTAGCTCGAGACCGTGTCTTCGATCATTTTCTCGGTCTTGCGCTGGCGTTCTTCGCCCGGCTTGGGCAAGCGGTGCAGCGCGATCAGGACATCGATATCTTGCGGATCCGATTCGATCGCCCGATCCAGATTCTCCGTCTCCTTGCCGAACTCGCCCAGCTCGTGGAAGTGCATGGCGTAGTAATAGTGCATGCGTCCGCCCATGCGTTTGCGGACGGTATCGAGCACGTTGCGCGACGAGACATCACCGCCGGCGGCTTGCATCCGTTCGGCAAACTTTTTGATCTGCTCCTCGAGCAATTGCGCGGCGGCCAGGTATTCGGCCCGATCGTAGATCAAGTCGGCCAGCAGGTAGCAGCCAAGCATGACGGTGCCGTTGTCGGCCTGCCCGGTCTCGATGACGTGGCGCAGCTCGGCCTCGGCCCAGCGGGGCTGACCGCGCTGGCGCAGCGTCTGTGCCGTCTGGAGATGGTCGGCCGGATCGGTCGCATTCAACGTGAGGGCCTGTTTTGCCAGGGCCTCGGCGTCCGCCTCGCGGCCTTCCAGGATCCGCGCATCGGCCAAGGCGTAGAGCAGCAACGGCTCTTCGTGGATGCGACCCGAGAAACGCCTGGCCAGATCATCGACGACGCTCCACGCCTTGCGTTCGACTAGCCAGGCCAGCAACTCGAGCAAGGGCTCCGTCTCGCCGCGCTCAAATTGCACGATGCGCCGCATCGCGTCGAGCACTTCCTCGTCGCGATCGAGCTCGTCGAGACGCTGAATCTGCTCGCGCAACAGGGCCACGAGAAACTCCGCGCGCGATTGATCGGGAAACTGCTCGAAGGTTGCCTGCTCGGCATCGACGATCCCGTTCCACTCGGCCAGATAGCGCTCTGGATTCTCGTGGGCGCGGGCATAGAGGCGCAGCCATGCGGCGGCCGGACGGGGGCTGCGCGCCAAAGTCTCGACGATCTTATCTCCCCGCGCCGCGCGGTCGGTACCCGCCGCCACCGGCTGCTTGATCAGCTCGACGGCCGCCCATTTCGAGAGGATCTCCGACTTCTCGTACCGCACTAGGCGGCACAACGGCGCTAGGCCTTCGTCGTTCGACAGTCTTGCCAGGCGGCGGACGCGATCGAGGCGGTCGGGCTCTTCGAGCGAATCGTAGCGGACGAGCAAGGTCTTGACCGCGGCGGGGTCGTCGTCCTGGACCCACTGCACCTGCATGAGGCGCACCAGATAGCGGGCCCGCGCGGCCACCTCGATATCGTCGTCCTGCTCCGCCGCGAGCAACGCATCGAAGGCGGCAAAGCCGAATTCCGCCAATCGGGTCTGCGCCTGTTCGCGCTCCGAAAAACTATCGCTGCCAAGCTGGCGAATCAGCGCGTCGATCGTCTCTAGCTGATGGTCGGGAGCGGTGCGGTCGTCGTCCGCGACCAGCGAGGCAGGCAAGAGCAGTAGCGCCGCCGCCATGGCGACCAACAGGCGGCATGCCCAGCGAAATGAAAAGCGAGCCATCTTCACGCCGAAACGCGGGGAGCGGACCGAACTGCGAAACATGTTCCAGCATATCGCCCGGCCGGGGGAGCCGGCAAGCAAACTCACCCGAGGCGGGCACAAGCGTGAGACGCCGAGCGTGTTGAAAGTAGATCCGCGCGCCAGAAAACACATCCTCAACCGGCGATGCGATCGAGGACCGGCCCCGCTACCCGAATGGCCGGTGCGTGAGACTCGCCTAGCAGATAGAGGGGACGCGCCTGCACCTCGATCAGGATACGGCCCACGTATTCACCTACCAGCCCCACGGTGAGCAGTTGCACGCCGGCGAGCAAGGTGAGCGCCGCGGCCAGCACGATCCAACCCGCCGCGCCCACGCTGGAAAAAAGCCCCACGAGCAAGGCCATCGCGAACAACGCCCCGGCCACCCCCGCGGTGATGCCGCCAGCGTAAGTGATCCACCGCAAGGGGAGGGTGCTGAAGCCACAAATGGCGTCGAGCGCCAGACCGAGCCGCTTGGTGAAGTTGTACTTCGTCTCGCCGGCGAGCCGTGCATCGCGATCGTAGTAGACGGCCGATTTGCGGAATCCGGTCCAGGCGATCATGCCGCGCACGAAGCGATTCCGCTCGGGCAAGCGCCGGAACGCCTCGACAACGGTGCGGTCCATCAGACGAAAATCGCCCGTGTCGACCGGCATATCGACCCGGGTCACACGGTTCAACAGCCGGTAGAACGCATGGCTCGTCGAGCGCGTCAGCCATGTCTCCCCCTGCCGCGAACGCCGCTGCGCATAGACCAGGTCGTATCCCTCGCGCCAGCGTTCGAGCAATTGGGCGATCAGCTCGGGCGGATCCTGCAGATCCGCATCGATGATCACGACGGTCTGGCCTTGCGCTTCGAGCAGTCCGCAGGTGCTGGCCGACTCGTGGCCGAAGTTGCGCGTGAACGAGTGGTAACCCACGTGAGGATCGATGAGTTGGAGCTGCCGCATGATCTCGAGCGATCGATCGCGGCTACCGTCGTTGACGAACAAGATCTCGTACGAGTCGTCCAGCGTGCTCAAGACCTCCGTCAAGCGGCGATGCAGCGCCGGCAGACACGCCTCTTCGTTAAAGACAGGGACCACCACCGAGACGAGCGGGCGCGACACGTCGCGACGACGGCGCTCGAGGGGCACTTTGCTGAGTACGACTGCGGATGACAATGCCCGAGGCCTCCTTGCCTGGCCATAACCTCAACCCACGAAGGGTCGACAGGGGGTGGAAGTCTATCGGGCACGTCGGCGCGGGGCAACGCCGGTAATCGTTGCGCCGTGGAGATCTAGACAAGCTGCGCAGAAACGAGAATCCGTCCGCCAGCAACCGCGCGGCCGGTCCTAGGGATTAGCGGCAGCAGGCTGATCGAGCTGTTCTTGCACGGCGGCCGCCACGTCTTCCGGCGTGACGCTTTTGGCGGTGGGATCGCCACTGACGAGCTCGCGGACGAGCTTCCCCTCGCGATCATAGATCTGGTAGTGGGGCAGGGCTCCGGTCTCGACGCCGAAGTCGTCGTACGACTGGTCTTCGGCCCCGTAGGCGCTGATCAGATTATCGAACTGGGCGTGCTGTCTGGTGAGAAACGCTTCGACTTCGGTCGAGGCCTCGGGATCGTCGAAGCTCACCGAGATCACGGCCAGCCCCTGCGGAGCTAGCTTCTCCGCCAACTCGACGGTATGGGGAAATCCCTTCACGCAGGGACCGCACCAGGTGGCCCAATAGTCGACGAGCACGACCTTGCCCCGATGGCTGGCGATGAGGCTGTCGAAATCTTCCTTGGTAGCCTTGGTGAGCTTAATGGCGGTCCCGACCTCGTCCGATTCGGTCGCGGCAGTTTCGCTCTCGACCGATTCCTCGGCGGAAGTCGCGGTCGCGCTGGCCGGGGGTGCTGCTGGTTCGCCGGCGGGGTTGGCTTCTTCCTTGGCACAACCGACCGCGATCAGAGGCACGACGGCCGCGAGCGTGGCAAGCGATCGCATCTTGCGTGTGACCGACATGGTGTTGGATTCCTGGCGAAGGACGGCGTGTAAAAAAGCGTCGCCGGCCCTGGCACGAGGGCCAGTCGGCCGGCGACGCAAAACTGACGGCGGAAATATAGACCGTACGAAGCGTGAACTATTCGTACTTGATTCCGCAGCCCTTGGCCTTGGTCTCGCTGACCGACGGCTTCGAGCCGGTGAGGATGGCGTCGAGGGCGTCGCGCACGTAGTGCTTGTTGGCGTTGGCCTCGTTCAGGGCATCGTTGTCGATGGCGCCGAGGTAGGCAATCTTGCGATCGCCGTCCAGCACGACGACGTCGGGGGTTACCGACGCACCATAATCGCGGGCAACCTTCTGCGTGGGATCATAGATGTAGGGGAAGTTGAAGCCCTTCGACTTCGAACGCTCCTTCATCGAGTCGAGTCGATCGCCATCGACGTTGTTCACGTTGATCGCCACGATCTGCACGCCCTTGTCCTTGTAGTCCTTCTGCAGCTCGACAATGCGATCCTCGCAGGCGACGGCGACGGGGCAGTTGTTGCAGGTGAAGACCAGCACGATGGCCTTCGCGTCCTTGAACGAATCGAGCCCATACTTGTCGTCATCCACGCCGATGATGTCGGCAAAGCTGGGGGCGGTGTCGCCGACGTTCAGCACCTTGTTGAACTTGCCGGCCTGGGCCGAGCCAGAAACCAAAGCCAGGGCGACGGCCGCCAAGGGCAACGCGAATCCTAATCTGCGCAACATGGGTCAACCTCTCCTGAAAAAAATGGGAAAGCGATACGAGCGTGATTCTCTCGACACGTACGAGCGCCGCAGGGTGGGCCAAAAAAAATCGGTGGGACGAGCGAACGCGCCTCCCAGCACATTCCATGTGCTCTCGATCGTTGGGGGCCCGTCTCGCCGATCGAGAGTCAGGCCTGGCGGGGAAGCGTGTCTCCCGGTGGGAGACACGCCAGCGCACCTAAGTCTGCCGCCGCCACGGGGGCTTGTCAACGAATAGCCCGCTGGCCGAAGCCTGCCCGGCTCAAGGGGGCGCAAACGAAGGCTCTGCCGTTATACGCAGGCCCGAAGAAGGTAGTTCGCAAGGTCGCGAAAAAAAGTTTTCCGACCTCGAGCGGCCGAGAAGTTCCGCGGAACGAAGGTTATTCCAAGGTGGGCAGCGGGAAGCCGAACGTATCGGTCTCGGTCTCCCCTTCGGCATGGTCGGTGAGCACGTCCTGCATCAAATTGTAGAGGAACCAGTCGATTTCGGCTCCACCCGTGAGCAGGTCCTCTGCCTCATCGTCGTAAACAGTGGTCCCCAAGGTGAAGTACGTGGCTCCGTTGGCACCACCGGGCGTGCCGGTGAGGTGCGCGACCCGGTCCTGGTAGCTATTGCCCGAGGTCCACTCGGCGTGGATGGCAATCAGGGCCGAAGTGCTGAGGCCGAACGTGACGACATCGGCGACGAGGAGGTCCTCGCCCCCTTCGCCTTGGAGCGTATCGGCGCCGGAACCTCCTAGAATGATATCTTGCCCCGTCCCGCCGGAGATCGAATCCTTGCCGTTCGAGCCGCTCAGGACATCGTTGCCCGCACCGCCGACGAGGGTATCGTTCGCCTCGGCGCCATCGCCCCCGGTGATGAGATCGTGGTCGTTGCCGCCGTCGATGAAATCGTGTCCGTGGTGACCGAACAGGAAATCGTTCCCATCCTCGCCATAGATGCGGTCGGCGCGTCCCTCGGCCCCATCGCTGCCATCCCCCAGGATCGTATCGTTGCCGCTGCCGCCGTGCAGGGTATCTTCGCCCCCTTCGAGCCCATCCCCTTCGATCAGATCGTTGCCGGGGCCACCGACGATCGAATCGTTCCCCTCGGCTCCATCCCCCTTCGCCCCTTGGAAATCGCCGCGCAGGATGTCGTCTCCCGCGCCGCCGAGCAAGGTATCGTGATGGCGTCCCCCTTCGAGCGTCGTGGGCAGGAGCAGCAGTTGGCTGGCATCGAGTCGGTCGTTGCCTCGATTGCCATAGCCCAAGACGCGTCCCGTCACGCCCGTGAAGATGGCCAGTTCGTTCGTGGCGTGCCCGCCGACCATCAACGTGCGCACCTCGACGGTCTGGAGCGCCGTTTCGCGAAATTCGACGACGTCATTGCCGTCCGAACCATACCACTCGATGTTGTCCCCTACCTGCTCGACGTGATAGACGTGAACCACGTACGTGCCGATTTCACTCGTGCCGCCGTCCTTGTCGGTGGCCTTGATCCTTACCTTGTGCGAGCCGGGCGTGTTGAAGGTGTGACTGATGGGCGTTCCCGTCGGTCCTGAGACGAACTCCTCGAACGCTCCGTCTCCTTGCCAGTCGATGGCAAAGTCGAAGTTCGCTGCCGCGTCGAACGAGCCGGGATCCAGGGCGATCAACGAAAAGTGCTGCAGGACCCCCGTGTGCGTCCAGCCCAAACCGGTCATGCCGGCGACGGGCGCCACGTTTTCGACCAATACGGTCGTCGTCGCATAGACCGTGCCCGCGGGACCGATGGCGCGCACGTTGACGGTAAACTCACCTTGCTCGGGCCGGGTGAAATTCACCGTCATGCCGGGAGTTTCGTAGCTGCCGTTGTTATCGAGGTCCCAATCATAGGAGGTGATGGTGCCGGTACCGACCGCCGTCAAAGCGATCGCCGCCCCTTCGCCCCCTGCGTAGGGCCCTCCGGCCGCGACCGTCGGCACTTCCACGACTTCGGCCGCGACCGTGATCTGGAACGTGGCGCCGCTGCCCCCGAGCGCGACCCCCACATCGGTCGAAAAAGTTAGCGTGGCCGATCTCGCGCCGGCCGGGCCATCGCCGGTGAATTCGAGAGAGAGATTGGCCAGCGACGCGGCATTCAGCACCATCCCGGGCGTGAAGCCGACGAGTTCGAAACTGGCCGCGTCGGGACCATCCAGCACGAACGAATGGAGCGTGAGATTCGTCAGCGCGCCTAGATCGCCGTCGGTGGTCGAATTCGTGATCGTGAACGGCAACGAGCCGTTTTCTCCCAACAGGACGTAGCCGAAGTCGAGCGTGGAAACACTGCCGAATACCGGACCGACACCCGTGCCCGACAGCGTCAACGGACGCGAACCGCTGTCGCTGGTCAGCGTGAGATTTTGCGAATCGGCGCCGCGGGCGTTCGGCGTGTAGGTAAAGCTGCTGGCCGCGGCATCACTGCCCAGCGTCGGATCGCGGAACAGCGGCAAGTACGATTGGTTGCCGCCGCTGAACTCGCCCGTGCCGGCCGGTATGAAGAGATCCTTGACCTTGGTATGGTCGGGCCCCGCGTTCGAGGCCGTCACGCCGAGCGTTGTGCTCGTCGTGCCCACGCGCACGTGGCCGAAGTCGAGCGTGGTCGTATTCGTCGTCAACGACGCCGGCTGGAACGCCGTGTCGAAGAAATTCAGATACATGTTCAGGGCCAGCAGATCATAGCCCTGCGTGTTCAAGTGGATCGGGTCGTTCGCGGCCATGCGCGAGGCCGGCGTGGGGAGCGCGGCATACAACTCGGGCGGATAGTTGCCCGCACCGGGGAAGTTGCCGAAGTAACCGCTGTAGCCCACCACGGTGTTGATGAGACCGAAGTTCCACACGTGATGGACGCGGCTGCTGTTGGCCCCCAGGCTCACCTTGCCCTGCTCGGCCGCCTTGAAACCGTCGTTCAGTTCCTGGTTCTGAGCCGCATCGAGGAAGACGTTGCCCGACTTGATGACCCCCAGATTGTTACCTGCTTGAAGGCCACCGCTCCCCATATCGAAGACGTTGATGTAGTCGTAGCCGGCGATCACCACCTGGATATCGGGACGGATGCTTAGAATGTGGTTGACCAGCGTGTCGACGTTCGCCGCGATATTGGCATAGACCGTCGGATTGTTGGGGTTCCCGCGATAGAAACCACCGCCGAGGGCGCCGAGCAGCATGTCATTGCCGCCAGAGCTGAGCCACACGACGTCGGCGTCGGGATGGGCGTTGATGCGCGCCGTGATGCCGTCGAGATCGGCCGCGTGCTGCGCGGCGGTTCCGCCCCCAAACGACTCGTTGTAGACGGGCACGCCGCCGAGAAACGAGTTCGACATCGTCGTCGCGCTGGGAGCGACCAGGTAGGCCCAACTGTCGCCGATCGTGATGATGCCGGCCAGCATGGAACGATCTTCGAGTGGGTCGATCCAGACGGCACGACGCGTCTCGGCCCGTCGGCGCGCTGCGCCCCGCGGCGACTTCTTGCGGCCGCGCCGAGCAAGGCGGCTCAAGCGGCCTAGAAGATTCGTGCGGCGTGGAGATTTCGAAGCACGTGCGTAGCGCATGGCAGGATCGATCGTCGGGCGCGCGGGCGAGGTGGCCTCGAAAGTCGCTGCTCCCCCGCGGCGCAAGCGACCTTCCGGGAAGTTGGCTTCGTGGCCGAACTTACCCGCTAGGATATTCAGACCGGGATACGAATTTGGAATGAATTCCAGGAGATTTTGTGGCGCGCTGGCGCTGGGCCAGCGTCTGGCGCACCAATTGGTAGCGGCAATTAACCTAACCGCCGGGACGATTTCGTCAGCCAGGCCAGCACTTGCGATGTGGCGCGATACCGGCCGAGCTTATTGCTGTCCACGCGGCCAATGAGCCACTGTGCGGAACGGTACTCTCACACATTCCGGGCTTCCGTTGGGCGCCCTAGGATCATGGGCTACGCGGAGCGGAATCGGGCGCCAGCACCCACACGCGCTGCTTCGCCTCGTCGGGCAAGCGGGCTGGATCACCCACCGCTCCCAGGGGCAGAAACTCACCCGCCGCCCACACCTTGATCTGGTCGTCGTACTGAGGACTGCTGGGATCCTCGTGCTGCCCGCCGGGGTATGCTCCCACACCACGAACCGGCGACGCCAGGTCGACGAGCATCCGCCACGACGCGCCGCCGCCGACCGGACCGATGTCGCCGCCGGGGTTCACCGTGAACGCCGTGCCGACGATCGGTCCGCCGTCGCGGGCCAGGCGTTCCTGTTCGGCCAGCGAGCGGACGCGCAGCGTATTCAGCTTGCCCCACTGCCAGGCCGCCACGTCATCGCCAAATTGCTGGCGCAGCGAATCGATCGCCGTGCGGAAAGAAGCCTTCGCGATCTCGTCCCGTCCCTCGCGCTCGGGCGTACGGCGATCGTCGAACCAGATCGAGTCTGGCTCTTCGCGCGTCAACTTTTCCAGCACCTCGAGCACGGGCTCGCGGCGATTGTCCCCCGTGAAGCCCCACGAACCGCCGGGCTGCACGATGCCGCGCGACTCCCATTCGTCGTTCCACACCGCCGAACGATAGTGATCGAACCAGCGCAGCCAGATGGCCGGCGCCAGCGACTCGCGATCGGCCACGTAATCCCAGCCGCGCAATTCGTCAACCGCGCGTTTGGATACGGCATCGGACGCGACCTCGCTCATGTCGAGTGAGTTCAGAAGGGAAGGTAAAAAGCACTCGGCCGCCTTGTCGTAGGCATCGGTCTGAATGGCCTGCATCTTCTCGAGCGTCAGATCGTCGGCCCCTTCGAGCAGCTCGTGAATGCGCCGCGTGCGGTAACTGGGGTCCCACATCCAGCCGAGGTAGTGCGGATAGTTGACCGAAGCGGGCCGGCCATTCGCGGAACCAAGAAAGTGCTCGCGCGGATTCACCGCCAGGGGTAGCTCGTCGCGCGGGATCATCTCGCCCCAGTCGTTCTCGCCCGAGGCGCCATCCATGGGGACGCGACCCGCGCCGTACTTCTTCAGCGGCAGGTCGCCACAGGGATGAATGGCGATATTGCCATCGACGTCGGAGTAGATGACGTTCATCGCCGGCGCGGAGAGCAGCTTGAGCGCGTCGAGGAATTCGCCCAGGTACTCCGCGCGATTCACCTTCCAGAGTGCCACCGACTCCGTGGTCGGCTGCAACCCCGTCCAGCACATGGTGATGGCCGTGCCCGTAGCGTCGTCGCGGCTGACGATGGGACCGTGAACCGTCGATTCGATCACCAGCTTGTGCGGCTCCTGGCCGCGGATGGGAATCTCTTCTACCCGTTGATGGACCGTCTTCCACTCGCCGCGGTGCTTGTATTTCTGCGGGTCGCTCTTGTCGAGCGTCTCGATAAAGTAGTCCACCGCATCGGCCTGCATGTTGGTCACGCCCCAAGTGATGCGGTCGTTGTGGCCGATGATGACCGTCGGTCCGCCGGGAAACGTCACGCCGGCGACATTCCGGCCCGCCACCGACACGTGACACGTATACCACAGCGACGGGAGGATGAAGCCCAGGTGGGGGTCGTTCGCCATGATGGGCTTGCCCGAGGCGGTCTTCGTGCCGTCGACCGCCCAGTTGTTGCTGCCGAAGCTGGGCGCCCGCAGCAGTGAACCCGCTGCCGCTAGATGACGTTCGGCCGCGCGGAAAAGATCGCTCGTGCCCGAGGGGACACGCAGCAGCTCGCGCGTGCTGGCCGATTCCTCATCGCCGCCTTTCGGCACATCGACGGTGGCGATTTCGTAGGGACGGTCCAGAGGCCACAATTCGGCGACCACCTCGGGGCCGAGCTTCTCGGACATCATGCCGAACCACAGATCGCTGTCCGTGCCCGACTGATCCCAGGCCATGTACTTCGAGAAGACGAGCGTATCGACGGGCGACCACGGGGCCGGCTCGTAGCCGAGCATCTTAAAATAGACCGGCAGGCCCTCTGTGCCGAGTTCCTGAATGCGCGCGTTGACGCCTGCGGCGTAGGCGTTCAATTCGGCCAGGAACTGCTCGGCGGCATCACGACCGACCTTCGCGGCGAGATCGGCGTCGCCCGCCTGCAACTGATCCAACGTGGCCTGCGACGTACGGCGCAGCCCGAGTTGCCGCATCATGATGTCGGAACCGAGCGCGCCGGGACCAAGGATCTCGGCCAAAGTGCCTGACGCGCGACGTCGGAGCACATCCATTTGCCACAGCCGATCGCTGGCATGCACGTATCCCAGGGCGCGCGCGGCATCGGTCCAGGATCGCGCATAAAGATGCGGAATGCCATGCGTGTCGAAATAAACGTCCGCACGCTCGCCGAGTCCCGCTAATGGACGCACTTCACCATTCGCGGGTTGCGGTAGGGCAGTGTGCTGGCGGGGTTGTAGCTCGTGCTGCGCTGCCCAATGAATACCGTTGGCCAGCAACTGCAAGAAGCCCCGGTGCCGGAAGTCGTGCGGGTGTCCCAGCGACGTATAGAACACGCGGCGACCATCGCGCTCGCGGGTCCAGGTGATCGGCTCGGTGTGGTCCGGGATGCTGCCGGTCATCAACACCAGGCAGTCTTCGGCCAGCCCCGTGTTGCGGTAGAGGCTGCCGTCGGAGACGAACGGCTTGAAACCTGCGAGCAAGGGGGAGTCCTGCACGCCATCGGCGATGTGCGTTTTCAGCTCGTTGCCGTAGTGTCCTTTGTAATTGCCACCGAGAATCTCGCGATCGAACTCCAAGTAGCTCTGAATCGCGTGGCTCGCCGTGCGAATGCCGACGATCGGCTTGTTGCCCTGGCAATACTTCTTGAAGCGTTCGAGTTGGTCGCCGGAAAGTTCGAGCCGGCGCGTGAAGAGGACCATCACGTCGCAATCATCGAGGGCCTCGAGCCCGGGCAGATCCTTCGTCGACGTGGCGAAGGCACGGCTGCACTCGACGTCGTAGTGGCGTTCGAGAAAGTCTTGCAGGATCGGCAGCGTCTCGTCCGACTTGTACTCTTCCGAACCCGACACGAGACAGACGCGCAGCGGCCGCGACTCGTCGGCCGCGTGGAGACTCGACGTCACGGCCAGCACGAAACAGGGCAGAAGCAACATCCAGATCGAACGAGCGCAGCGGGGCATGTCGCAAACTCCGACGAGGAAGGTCGATCGCCGCTCGAATCGAGCCGGCAAGTGGGACCATCATCGGCGTGCGCGAACGCTCGGGCAACCGCTTTTTTCGACGAAGCGGGCGTCGGTCGATCAGGGACCGGCGGTGCCCGGCACAACACGCGTCAGGCAGGCGCTGTCGATCGAAGGGCAAAGAAAGGTCTCGATGTGCTCGACGACCAACTCCGTGCCGCGCGTGTGGCTCACGAAGGGATAATCGCGAGGATCGTAGCTCGCGTCGGTCAGGTCACGGCACAAGACGACGTTGAAACCCAGGACGCGGAGTTGGCGAATGCCGAACGAGCGTCCCAGCACGCACATGTTCGTGTGAATGCCGAGAATGGCCACGTTCTTGATCCCTTCCTGCCGGAAATAATTGTACAACTCGCGCCCATCTTCGGTCACGACGTCGTAGCCCACCATGCGAATCGCCGCATGCTGGCGATAGTCGAATTCGACGAGCGCGTGGGGCTCGGGGTCATCGCAGCCGCCGTCGCTGTCGTCGATCGGCAAGGGGGGCTCAGTCACGTCGGCGCGGACCACGTCGGCGATCGCCACCGGGGGCTCGAACGCGGGGGCCTGCTTGATACGACGGCGGAAGGGGGTCGTCTCGTAATACGAGATGCCGCCGCTCGGCGCGTGGACGATGGTGACGCCGTGATCGCGCGCGGCGGAGAGCATGGCGTTGACTTTCGGCGCGAGGATCTCGATCCGCTCGGCCGAGGAGCGACAGCGGTGGTTGCTCCACAGATCGCACACGATGATGGCCGTCTCGGCCGCATTCCATTCCTGCTGATCGCGGACGACCACCGGCTGCGAACCGTGCTCGGGCAAGATCTCGCGGCGGCGCGTGTCGAGGCGCAGTACGCCCGGCACCAGCGGTCTTGGCGTTCCCCCCGCCGCCGGCTCTTTGGCCGCGCCCCGGTTCGATAGCGCGCAACAGCAGAGGTACGCCGCGAGCAAAGCGGCGAGCGACCAGCGCCACAGACAACTTGATACGGCAGGCATGCGCACGGCGGGGCAGGGGGGGAGCAGCAAGGGGGGCAGGGGGCGCGGCATCACGCGCCGCTCGTCTAGCGGAAAGCTACCTACGGTTTCGACCAGCGCGCTGCGGCATCCACGGAAAAACCACAACGACGCATCAAGACATCGCTATCTTGCCACGACCGCCAGGGCCCCAGCTTGCCGCTTTCGCCGATCCGTTAGGCCTTGTCCGGCGGATGACGACGCCACGGCAGCATGCTAGCATGGGCTGACTTAGCAGTCCGTTGAAAAACTCAACGGACTGCGACATCGCAGGGATGCGATGACAAAATAGCGACGTCAGTCGTTATTTTGCGAGCCGTGCGGAGCTTTGCTCCGCACTTGGCGAGGTTGAAAAAAGCCCACGAGGGCATTTTTCAACAGGCTGTTAGACCTGCCGCAAGCTGGTCCACTTGCCCGGCCGGCTTGCCCCACGCCCAGCAGATATCGAAAGGCCGTCATGCTGTTTCGTCCGCCCCTCTTTCGCGTCCTGTTCGCCCTCGCCCCGATCGGACTCTTGCTCGCAGGCTGGACCGCGGCGAGCGCCGCGGCCGAACCGGCCACGCTGACGGTGATGTCGTACAACTTGCGCTATGCGAGCCCCAAACCACCCAATTCGTGGCCCGAGCGACGTCCGGCCGCCAAGGCGATGCTCGAGAAGTTCGCCCCCGACCTGATCGGCACGCAGGAAGGTCTCTACGCGCAGCTCAAAGATCTCGAGGCCGATCTGCCCGGCTTCGATCAGATCGGCCTGGGACGCGAGGGGGGGAGCCGCGGCGAGTTCATGGCGATCTTCTACCGCACCGAGCGTTTCGAACCTCTTGAATACGATCACTTCTGGCTCTCCGACACGCCCGAGGTCATCGGCTCGGCGACCTGGGGCAATAGCGTGCGCCGCATGGTGACCTGGGTACGGTTTCTCGATCGTGGGACATCGCGAGAGTTCTACTTCGTCAATACGCACTTCGATCACATGTCGCAGAAGTCGCGCGAAAAGAGCGCCGAGCTACTGTTGGAGCGCCTCAAAAAGCTCGACGACAAGCTGCCGGTCATCGTCGTGGGAGATTTCAACGCCGTGGCTGAATCGAACAAGGCCTACGACACGCTCGTGGCCGACGGCTATCTGACCGACACGTGGAAAGTGGCCCAGGAAAAGGGGAAGCCGATCAGCACCTTCCACAACTACCGCGGTCCGCGCGAGGACGGTTCGCGTATCGATTGGATCCTGACCCGCGGTCCGGTCACGACGCTCTCGAGCGAAGTGGTCACCTTCGAGCTCAACGGCCAATACCCGAGCGATCACTTCCCGGTCATCGCGAAGCTGCGCTTCGACCAGTAACCGCGGCAACCGAGCAGGGCGTGGGGCACGCTTATGCCACGGCGTGCGAGCGCGCCGCGCAGGCGTTTGTCGAGGGATTTCGCACCTCGTTAGCTGTGCATGCGTGGGGCGGCTTCCCCTTCGGCCACGATCGACGCTTCGACGGCGGCCAACTCTTCCAGCCGTCGATGAACCTCTTCGTCGGGGGCGTAGGCCTTCGCCAGGCGAACGTAGGTGCTGTGATGCCGCGCTTCCGATTCGAACAGCGAGCCGTAGAAGGCCGCCAGTTCGGCGTCGGGCAGATGGTCGCGCAGCAGGACGAAACGTTCGCAGGAACGCGCTTCGATCAAGGAGGCGACCAGCAGGCGGTCGACCGCTTTTTCCGGCTCTTGCTTGCGGATCAATTCGTTCAGACGCCGGCCATAGCCGCTGGGCGCGAGGCGCCGAAAACGGATTCCCCGCTCGCCGAGCAGGTCAAGCACCAGGTGGAAATGGGCCAACTCTTCGTTGACGATCTCCGTCATCTCGCGCACGAGCTCGACGTTCTCCACATAGGCGAAGATGAGGTTCATCGCCGTGCCAGCGGCCTTCTTTTCGCAATGGGCATGGTCGAGCAGCAACTCCGGTAGATGTTCCGCCACCTGGGCGAGCCAGCGAGATGATGTGGTCGAGGCGAGACTGAGCATCGCGAGGCAACTCGATTCGAATCTGTGATATCTCGTGGGGAACAAGGTCGGCCGGGCACACCAATCTGCTGGCGTGGCGGTTGGAGCGCGACCACTCCGATCCCCCTGGTACTCGGCGAATTTTACCCCACTGTTGCCGTTTCTGCTGGGGTACTTTGGCAAGCTATTTCAGACGCCGTAAAGACTAACGATTACTCGAACTATTCCAGAGTGCTCGCTCGGGACGGGAGAGTCTGGCCGACGCCGTCGGCAAGCCTGCGTTTTGACTCAGGGTCGTCCAGGAGACGAATCGATCTAAGAGGATGGAACGGCACAAGTCGGCCGGGCCAAAAACCCCGAAAAAGCTTGCCCAACCGGTCGACTCCCGTCCCCGAGAATTCTAGGATGAAGACACACTTCTCGGCGGCCCCCGCCGCCGCGCAGGACTCCGTTTACATGTCGACGATCGAACGATCTCGTCCCAACCTTACGATCTCGGAAACGGATGTTCCACCCTGGCTGAAAGAAGCGAAGGCCGCGGTGCGCGATCTGGCCGTCCCCAAGGCGTGGATCTATTGGGCCGATCTGCTCGTCACCATCACCATCGGCTACGGCTGCGCGTCGGTCTTCCTCGACATGGCGGGCTTCTCGTGGATGCGGGCCCTGCTGTTCGGCGTGGCCGTGTTCGCCATCTTCCGTGCGTCGTCGTTCGTCCACGAGATCGTTCACCTCCGCAGTCGAAAACTCCGCTCCTTCCAGGTGGCGTGGGATTTGCTTTGCGGCATCCCGCTCCTGTTTCCTTCGTTCGCCTACGCGCACCATCTCGATCATCACCGCTGCGACAGCTACGGCACCGACTCGGACGGCGAGTACCTGCCGTTCGGGGTCGATCCACCGCGCTTGATCGGCTACTTCCTGTTGCTGACGCTGGTGTGGCCCTTCCTGGTGGTGTTCCGCTTCCTGTTCCTGACGCCGCTGTCGTTTCTCTACCCACCGTTCCGGCCCTGGCTGCTCGAACGATTCTCGTCGTTCGGCATCGTCAACTTCCGGCATCGACTGGTCCTTTCACCGCACACACCGCGGGCCTACTGGGCCTTTCTCGATATCGCCTGCTCGATCCGCGTCTGGGTGCCGATCGTGCTGGTTGGGCTGGGTGTCTTCGAATGGACCCGCGTGGCGCTGATGTTCCTGATCGCGGCGAGCGTGCTGTCGCTGAACTTCATTCGCGCCCTGTGCCTGCACCACTACCTGAGTGACGAAGGCCAGGTGAGCTACGTGGGGCAGTTGCAGGACTCGATCACGTTGCCCGACAACCCGTTGGTCACCGAGTTGTTCGTGCCGCTCGGACTGCGATTCCACGCCCTGCATCACATGTTTCCGCACTTGCCCTACCACGCCCTGGGACGTGCGCATCGCCGCTTGATGCGGGAGTTGCCTGCCGGTTCCGACTATCACCTGACGGTACGCTCCGGCATCGGCGCCGTGTTCTATCAATTCTGGAAGAACACCTGGCAAGAGCCGCGCAAGACTCGTCACGCCACCGGGCACAACCCGCACTTCGATGCCTCGCGGACCGCGAACTGACTTTGGTTCGTCGCGTCGTCACGGGAACTCTCTCGGATGCGGATCTTTGCTCGCGAGAGCAAAGGCTCTAGCAGTCCGTTGAAAAACTCAACGGACTGCGACATCGCAGGGATGCGATGACAAAATAGCAACGTAAGTCGTTATTTTGCGAGCCGTGCGGAGCTTTGCTCCGCACTTGGCGAGGTTGAAAAATGCCACGAAGGCTTTTTTCAACAGGCTGCTGGGTGCCTGGACGATCCGGTTATACTGTCGGCACGCCACGACTGGCTTACCGGAGCAAGTAGATGTCCGATCTTCCGGAACTCACGCGTCGCTACTTCGCCGCGCTCGAAGCGGGCGCCACCGGCGAGGCGCTGGCCCCCTTTTATGCCCCTGATGTCGTGCAGGAAGAGTTTCCCAACCGCCTGAACCCGCGCGGGGCGCGGCGCGATCTCGCGGCACTGCTCGCCAGCGCCGAGCGCGGTCAGCAGGTCATGGCCTCGCAACGATATGAAATCGTGAACCTCGTCGCCGCCGGAGAACGCGTGGCGGTCGAGTTTCGTTGGTCGGGCAAGCTCGCCATCTCGATCGGCCCGTTGCAGGCCGGCGACGAGCTGCGCGGCTACTTTGCCACCTTTCTGGCGTTTCGCGACGGGCGGATCATCGCGCAAACGAACTACGACTGTCTCGAATCGTGAACCGACCGAGGTGCGGATGACTGCCGAGCAACGCGTGGCGGCCCAAGCCGAAACCCAACAGATCCTGATCGATTCGCTGAGGGCGTGAAACCGCTGAAGACTTGAAAAGGGAACTCCGATGGGAGTCGCATTCTATCCGACTTTCGAGGATGGCAATCCCGATGGGTTGGCGGAGATCGCTGGAAAGCCACTTGCCCGCGCCGCCGATGTTCTGGCCAAAGTTGCCAAACGATGGAACGTACCCGATCTGTACCACTTCTACTCGATGGATCGGCATCAGATGATCGTGGAGCTACTCGACGGCGATCCCGACGACCCCGCTTCCTATGACGAATCAAAACTACTTCCCGAGCATTGGCATGAGCCTACGGCTGGACTTGCCACGGTTCGAGCTCTCCTGGAATACGTGCGGCACGATGGCAGCAGCATCGACGATCTTGTTCGCGAGGATCTAGAAACGTTCGAACGCTTGCTCCAAAGTGCCATCGATCGAGGGACACGCTGGCATTTGACGATCTACTCCTAGCGCGCGATGGCAGCAGTGGTCGATAGCACCGCGAATCATTGTTCAAGCGATTCCTTTCGCGGCACTCAACCACAAGTCTCTCGTCCTGGCGTCTCTGCCTAAACTCCCCCATCAGGCCGACCGATAAACTCGTTCGGGTGCGCACCCAAGGGCGGAAAATGCGCGCCCGCGCGAACGATTCGCCGGCACGAGGCACGAGATGCGAGCACGTCTAGCACTGCTATTGATGCTCACGCTGGCAGCCACAGGCTGCCGGACGCATCTCAGCCTGCGCGACAATACGTTGCAGACGACTGCCACGCTGGCGGATCTCAATTACCAGCAAGTGCTCGACAACCTGGCGCGGTTCGAGAGCAACCCGGCGGCGATGCCCTCGATTGCCATCGTGAATGCAGGCACCGTCAACGTGGCCGATCAGAAGGGCTTCCAAGGGAGCGCCACCTATGCCCCCACCTTGCAGGCGGCGCAGCAGATGGGGGCGGGGCTGCCGATCTTGAGCCTGCTCTTCAGCCCCAACACGTCGCGCAACATCACCGAGAACTGGTCGCTCGCACCGGTCACCGACATCGACAACCTGCGCCGCATTCGCTGTGCGTTTCAACTGGTCGTCATGCAGGGAGGACAAATCTCGGACTGCATTCCGTGCCGGAATCTGATCGAGCGGTTCTATCTCGGCGAGCAGGATCGGCTGGAGTGCATTCTTCCGCTGGGCTGGTATGGCGTGGGGTGCCAGGAAGAAGTGCCCTGCGACGCTTGCTATGTGGGCAATTGTGGTGATACGTTCGTCTGGGTTACGCCCGACGGCATGGATGGGTTATCCTTGTTCACCATGACCGTCATCGACCTGGCAACGGGCAAGCCGCATGCCCCCACGAAGAACGTCGTACGGACCTATAAGGCAGACGGCACGCTCGACTCGGTTCAGGTGACCACGACCGAGATCGACAACGAAACGCTCGAGCAAATGAAACAGGACGAAAACTTTACCGAGCGACCACGGCTGTATGTCGATCCACCTGCGGTAAACCCTGGCATGTTTTTCGTCCCTCGCTAGCGCGCCTACGGAGTAGCATCATGACACGTCCGACACGTAGGCCAGAGCCACAAGTGCCGATCCCGTCGCGGCGTCAATTTCTCCAGGCGACGGCACTCGCCACGACATCGGCGGTGCCGATGATTTCCATTCTCTCGGGCTGCGCGCCGAGCAAGACGCAGCCAGCAAGTGGCGAGGCCGGCGCTGCGACCGCGGCCTCGTACGCGCTGCGCGCGGGAAGCCGCAAGGCGTCGCCCGATGGACGTCCGCGCGAGATCAGTTGCTACAACGATCAGTATCCGGGGCCTGTGATTCGCGCCAAATTGGGCGAAACGCTGCGCGTGAAGGTCGTCAACGATCTGGCGGCGCCCACATCGGTGCATTGGCACGGAATGCACCAGCCGGGCACCTGGCAGATGGACGGCGTCGACGGCGTCTCGCGCCCGCCGATCGAAGCGGGAAGCGAATTCACCTATGAGTTCACGGCCACGCCCGCCGGCACGCACTGGTACCACTCGCACGTCGGCGTGCAGTATGGCGATGGGCTCTACGGCCCGCTGATCGTCGACGAAGAAACGCCCCCCGCGAAGTACGATCGCGAGGAGATCCTGCTCATCAACGACTGGTTCCTCGAATCGTGCGAAGAGTTGCTCGCCGGGCTCATCGCGGGAAGCGGCATGAAAATGGCCGGCAAGATGGAGAAGCCCGTCGCCACGGAGAACGAAGAAAAGCCTGCTGCCAACACGGAAGCTCCGTCGGACGGCGCCGTCGAAGAGAAGAAGATGCCTGCGATGGAAGGCATGGCCGCCGGCGCCGATCTTGGCGACGTGCCGTTCGAGTCCGCCTTGTTCAACGGACGCGGGCGTTTCAACGCCGCTTCGCAAGCGCCGCGGACCACGATCGAAGTGAAGCCGGGCGAGACCTTGCGACTGCGGCTCATCAATGCCTCGAGCACCTATGCGTTTCGCTTCCAGGTCGACGGGCACAAGCTCACGGCCTTTGCCACCGACGGCGCCCCGATGGCGCCGGTCGAAGTCGACAACCTCGTCATCAACATCGGCGAGCGCTACGACGTCTTGTTGAAGGCAGATCAGAGCGGAGCGCATTGGATCCGCGCGGCGACGCTGGCGGGCCAAGAGGGGCTCGCCGTGCTGCAATACCCGGGCGACTCGGCGGACGCGCTCGAACCGAGCCCGGCGAAGTTCGGCGAGATGATGCTCATGCCCCAGGCCATGCGTTCGCCCGAGTCCGTCACGCTGGCTGAAAATCCGCGCGAGTTCAAGCTGGAACTCGGCGGCAGCATGCAGCCCTACAGGTGGAATATCAACGGCGAGATGTATCCCCAGGCCGAGCCGATCAAGTTGGCGCAGGACGAGCACGTGCGGTTCGTGCTCGTGAACCCCACGAACATGGACCACCCCTTCCATTTGCACGGCCACTACTTCTACGTGCTCGGCGATCCGGCGGCGATGAATCTCGTCGATCCGCCGCAGAAAGACACCGTGAACGTACCGGCCAAGAGCTCGCTCGCCATCGAGTGGCAGGCGATCAATCCCGGCCACTGGTTCTTCCATTGCCACATCGAATGGCATCTCGCGACAGGCATGGCGCGCGTCATCGAGATTGCCTGACTTCGAACGGGCAATTCCAGGCTGTCGACTACGGCGACGATCATTCGTCGCGCATTGGCGCTGCCTGTCCAATCGGCACAACAAGCACGAAGAACAGGCCCACGCACGGCGCCAGCGCGAGCCAACGAAACGCATCTTGAAACGCATAGGCGTGCGCGTTCGCTTCGACCCACTTGCCAAGCATCGCGTCCGCCTGTTTGGTCGCCACGGTGTGCGGACTTCCCTGCGCGACCATGTGGGCAGTGCCATCGCGGAGCGCGTCTGCCACGATCGGCCGGTTATGGCGAATGTTCTGGCGCAGCCAGTCGAAGTTCTCGTCGGTGTGACGCGCGAGCAGCGTCACGAGCAGGGCGCCCACCACAAAGGCCGGCAGCGATCGGGCGATATTGAAAACGCCCGCCGTGTCGAGCGTCTGTTCGTTCGACATTCCCTCGAAGGTAGTCAGCAGGGCGGGCCCACAGACCAGTCCCGCCCCCACGCCCCACCCGGCCAGCAGCATGGCCTGCAGCGTCTTGGCCGTGTAGACGTCGACGGCGCCGAGTTGCCAGGTGGCCAGGGCCATGATCGCCAGCCCGGCGAACATGCGGAACCTTCGATTACGGTCGGTGCCGATGCGGACGCCCAAGAGCAGGGCGGCCATCATGGTGAAGAGCGCCGCCAGGATCACGAGTGCTCCCTGCCACCATTGGTAACCGCGCAGATTGATCATGTAGTTGGCCAGCAGTGAGAGGACTACGTACAGATTGATGCTGTAGGCCACCTTGATCCCCAGCCCCAGCCCAAAGCGGCGCATGGAAAGGGTGCGCAGATTGATGAGGGGCCGCGGGGCGGAAAATCCCCAGATGAAGAATGCCGCCCAGGCGGCCAGCGCCGCGACGAACCAGGGGGCAAAGAAACGCGAGCTGAACCAACCCCAATACTGCCCCATGTCGAGGACGACGTTGATCGTTACTACCGAGGCCGCGAGCAGGGCGACGCCGATCCAATCGAAACGAGCACCGCCGGTACCTTCCACCGTTTCGTAGGGCAAACAGCGCCAGGCCACGATCAGCAGCAGCGCCCCGAGGGGCGGATTCGCCAGGAAGATGAGTCGCCACGACAGTCCCTCCGTGGCCAGTCCCCCCAGCGACGCACCAAGAATCGAGGGCAGATAGATCGCCATGCCATAGATGGCCATGGCGAGTTCTTTATGAATGGGGAAGGCGCGCCAGATCAGGACCATCGCGCTGGCGATGGTGAGCCCCATGCCAAATCCCTGTGCGAAACGGCAAGGAGTCATCGCGACGACGTCCTGCGCCACGCCCGCCAGGCCCGACGCGGTGGAGAAGAGCATGAGCCCCGCCATGTAGGCCCGCTTCAAGCCCAGGCGCCGCCCACAAAAGCTGGTGAAAGCCATGCCCAGGGCGCCTCCTAACACATACGCGCCCATGATCCACTGCATGCGATAATGATCGCTGTCGAGGGCATCGACGACGTTCGCCATTGGCAAATCGAGGGCCGTCGACTGCATGAGCGCCAGCACCACGCCGGGCAACACTGCGACCATCACACGCCATTGGCTGACGAATGTGGCGAACAGATCGCGGGCGAGGCGGCTGTGCGTCATGGAGTCGGTTTGCCCAATTGCTCGATGCGAGCTTCTTCTTCGAGCGCGCGGCGAGCCCACTCGGGATCTCCCTCGCCATGCTCGATAGCCACGGTGACCGACAGCCCCGGCTTCAACAGATGCCAGCGCTCGTCGCGCTCGATGGCGATGCGCGTCGGCACGCGTTGCACGACGTAGGTGAACTCGCCCGAGGAGATATCGCGCGGAATGAGCGAAAAGTTCGCGCTGGTCGCCGAGCCGATCCACAACACGCGTCCGCGGAAGGGCCGATCGTAGGCATCGACGTGCAGGTCGGCAAAATTGCCTGGCGCTACGCCTTCGAGCAGCGTCTCCTCGAGTTGCACGGTCACATACAGCAGCTCGGGGTTGTACATGCTGAAGACGGGGTCGCCCGTGTGGGCATAATCGCCCAGATGACGCCACTTGCGGGCGATCACGCCGTTATAGGGGGCCGTGATGCGGGTGTAGCCCAGGTTGGTCTCGGCCAGCTCCAGCGCGCGGCGTGCCTCGACGACGGCCGTCTCACGTTCGGTGACTTCCTTGCGACGCGCTTCGATGGCGACATTGCCCAGCCTGGCCAGTTCGACGCCGGCCTGGGCCTCTTCGGCCACATGCCGCGCGGCCTGCAGCGCCTGTTCGGCGATGGCGACTTGCCGACGCTCGGCCTCGGCCTGACCGAGCCGGGCCTCGGCGGCGCGCAGCTCGGCCTGCGACGCGTGGAAGACTTTTGTCGCCTCCTGATAGCGCCGTTCGGAAACCGTCCCCTCTTGGAACAGCGCCGCGTAGCGATCGTAGTCTTCCTTGCCGAGCACGTACGCGGCGCGCGCCGCCTCGACGCCGCCGCCGGCCGCCACGACCCCATCGCTCGTGTTGCGCGTGACTCGGGCCAACTGTTCGACCGCCTCGGCCACGGCATTGCGCGCCGCCGCCAGCTTACGCTCGGCAATCACGATGCGCTGCGGCACTTCTTCGATGAGCAGGGTCAGGTCGACCTGGGCTTTTTCGAACGCCGCCACGGCCGAAGCGAGCCGCGCCTGATTCAATTGCACCTCGCGCTCGTAGGTCGACGGATCGATCCGCGCCAGTAGTTGTCCTTGCTTCACGACGTCCTGTTCCTGCACAAAGACTTCAACCACCGTGCCACTCACCTGCGGCGCCAGGTTAATCAAATGCGATTCGATGAAGGCATCCTTGGTAATCGAATGCGTGTAGCGATGCACGATCCAGGGGAACAGCGCCACCACCGCAACGAGCGCACAAGCCGACACGGCCAGCGATACCTTGTGCCGGCGCCAGATCGAAGCGATTCGCTCGCGGACGTTGTTGTTCGTATTCATGGGCTGGATGCAAATAGAGAGGCGGAGAGTCCCGGCGTATTCGGCAAACCCGTGGCGAACGCCAGCCGGGCAAGACTCGTCTGGTAGTCGTACAGGGCCGTGGCATAGTTCTGTTTGGCCCGAGTCATGGTCAGCACGGCATCCACGAGCTCCGTCGGCGTGGCGTCGCCATGCTCGAGCAGTCGCTGCACGACGCGCAGGTTCTCGCTGGCCTGCGCGACGGTCGTACGGCTCAGCTCGACGCGTTGTCGCGCGTCCTGAATGGCGAGATAGGCCAGATTCACCTCATAGGCAATGCGGTCGCAGATCTCGCGTCCCAGGGCGATTGCTCCGCGCATTTCGGCCTGGGCCGTGCGCAGTTTGCCGATGCGGCGGCCCCCTTCGAAGAGGGCCAGCTCGAGACTCACGCCGCCGATGGCAGACGTTTTGTCGTGCGGCAAGCCATCGGCATCCTGCTGCAAAGCCACCCCCCCGACGAGAATGCGCGGCATGAACTCCGCCTTTGCCACGCCGATGCCGTAGTTCGTGCCGCGGATCTCGTTGATCGCCACGCGAAACTCGTCGCGATTGTCGGCCGCCAATTGCAGGCAATCGGCCAACGGTAGGCGAAAGGCCGGCTCTTCCGTGCGATCCACCACGGTCGTCGGACAACTGACATTCGTGCCGATGGCCTGGTTGAGCGCGGCCACCGCGGCGCCGCGCTCGGTCTGTGCGCGGACGAGATTCAATTGCATCTCGGCCAACAACACGTCGGCCCGGAGCACGTCGTTGCGGATCATCGCGCCGCGGCGGAAGTAATTGCGGGCGTCGCGCAACGTCGAACTGGCCAGGGCGACCCCTTCTTCGGCAATCCGTGTATTGGCCTGCGCCTGCAAGACGGAGAAGTAGGCCTTGGTCACATCGAACGTGACGCTCTCGCGGGCGCGATCGAGCTGGAGCCTTGCGATCTCGACTGCGGTGCGCGCTTGACCCACGCGCCCGCTCGTGCGGCCAAAGTCGTACAAAATCCACTGCACGCCCAGCTCCGCGCGATCGAAACGGTCCGAGGCGCCGCTCGGCGCAAAGCCACCGACCTCGGTCGTCATCGTCGGCAGCACGAAGGGGTGCGAGCCAGGATCACCTTCGATGTGGCGCAGCGTGCCCATCGCCTCGGGAAAGAAATCGGCCATCGCCACCTCGCGACCTCCCTCGGCCGCGGCGATGCGTGCGCGCATCACGCCCAGACGCGGGCTGTACTGCGTGGCCAGGTCGATCGCCATCTCGAGCGTGAGTGGCCCGGCCGGCGCCGGCAACACCACGGGCTCGGATGCCGGAGCCGGCAGCAGATGCTCTGGAATCGCACTCGCTGTTGCACCGGAGAGTGGTCTACTTGCCGAAGCGGATGAATTCGGCTCTGGCAGTGGCGCTGTTGTCTGATTTGGTGCAGGAAGCGACGAGCCGCCGGGCGCAGAAGTCGCCTTGCCCGGGGGAATCGCCTCGGGTTTGGCGGCGTCTAGTTCATCGGCCAACAGCCGCGCGGGAGGCACCGTAATGCGGTTGTGGAGCGAGCTGTCGATGCCGGCGGGAATCTCGGCGCAGCCCGACACGCCCAGCGCGACAAGCAGCAAGCAAGCCGCGCTGGCAACGCGCGCAATGATGTGGCGCCCGCGTGTGGACATGCGAAAAACACCGCCGGAACTGGCAAGATGGGAGGCCTGCAAAGGCCGCGTGGCACACCGACCTCGGCGCGCAGTGCGACCCATTGTTGACCAGCGGCCGTATAGGTGAGTTTTGCCAGAGGGTCAAGAGAGACCGGAAGTTACAGCAACTCGAAAAGGGCCGGGTAGCAACGACGAAGTTGCGGGAACGACTCGCCAGGAAGTGGCCACGCCAGTCGCAACTTCGTCGGTGTTGCGCAGCAACAAGAGGACCCGTTCGACGTTGAAAATGTATAGCAGGCGAAAGCCAGCACCACACCTCTCGTCGCTGCGCGACACGGACGATTCTCCGCGTTCGTGGCTCAGCAAGAACTCGTCTGCTCCGGAGAATCGTCAGTGCCACCCACTACTGGATTGTCACCACGTACTATCGTAGGACCAGCGTCAATCGTCGTTCCTCTCGCACCACGGCGGCTTCGAGCTCGGCGTCGTGGCCGAGTTGCGAGAGAACGCGGTGGACATCGTCCACGCCCGTCGTGATGCGGCCGTTGATTTCGACGAGCAGGTCTCCGGCGCGGAGTCCCGAGCGTTCGGCAATGCTTCCTTCGGCGACTTCGACGACACCGACTGCTTGATCGGAAAGCAGATCGAACTGACGGATCAGATGCCGCGGCACGCTGACAGTAGACGCCACGATGCCAAGCTGCCGACGCCGCACCTGGCGGTGCGCCAGCAATTCGGTGGTGACCCATTGCACGGTGCTGCTGGGAATCGCGAAGCCGAGCCCCTGCGCGAAGGCGATGATCGCCGTGTTCACGCCCACGACGTGTCCGCGCGAATCGACCAGCGGCCCGCCCGAGTTGCCGGGATTGATCGGCGCGGCGTGCTGAATCACGTTCTCGATCAGCCGGCCCCCTTGCGAGCGCATGCTGCGTCCCACGGCGCTGACCACGCCGGTCGAGACGGTCGATTGCAGACCGAGGGGGCTTCCCATCGCAATCACCAGTTGCCCGACGCGCAACGACGCGGACTCGCCCAGGCTGGCATAGGGCAGATCGCGCGCGGCGAGCCGCAGCAACGCGAGATCGGTGGCCGGGTCGTCGCCGATCACGTCCGCATGAATGCGGTCGCCGTCGCTCGTTTCGGACGAAAGGCTCGACTGACCGCCCACGACGTGGCTGTTCGTCACGGCGTAGCCGTCGGGCGTGATAATGAAGCCGGAACCCAGTCCACCGCCGTTGCCGCGACCTCCCGTGACGGAGATGACGGCGGGGCTGACCGCCTCGACCACGCCGATCACCGCACGCGAATAGGCGTCGAGCAACTCGGCATCGTGAGACTCGGCACGAACGGGATCGCGATCGGGGCGTTGCGGCGTCGTCTCGCCCGCTCCACTCGAAAGAAACTGATGGTGCAGGATATGGTCGGACATGGTTCTCTCTCCGTTGCTTGTCTACGGCGCGAGCGGCGCTGGAACCCGCGCGCTGGACACCGGGATTGTACGGCGTGAGGAAAGCCACCTGTCTGCGCGGCAAAGGAGCATCGCTCTAAGCGATGCGCTCAACGAGAGATGGGCACATTTTGCCGCGGCGCGACAGTCTGCCACGCCGCGTGCGCGAACCGCGCGCTAGGCGGATGTGTCGTGGGTCGATCGACCGCCGACTCCAAGCTGCGTGATAAGCAGCGCCGCGCCGGTCATCGTGATCCCCTTCAGGAAAAACGAGGTCTGAATATCGGCCATGCGCTCGTCGGCCGCCTGCACGATGCCAGCCCCGTGAACGACGATCGTCACCGGCACGAGAAAGAGGACGATCAGCCAGCCCCCCAGGCGCGGCGCACGATTCAGCAAGATGAGAATGGCGCCGGCCAATTCGACCACTCCGGAGACAATGACCCAAAACTCGCGCAGCGGAATCGACTCGGGCATGATGGCCACGTAGAAGCCCATGCGCGTGAAATGGGTAATGCCCGAGAGGAAAAAAATGAGCGTGAAGCAGAGACGCCCCAGCAGGCCGATCGCCGGGTGCAGCAGATAGAGGTCCGGCTGGCGGAGGGGCAGGGGTGTGTCGTTCATCTCAGGGCTTCTTCGTAGCTTTGGTTCGTAGCTGGTAATGCACGCGGGCAATGTCCCCCATGTTCGAGCCTTCGGCGGCGGGACTCTTCGCCGCGGCTTCGATGTGGCACAGCGATTCAGCGTCCTTACCCAGGACTTCGTAGTACAGCCCCAGATAGAGGTCCGCATAGAATCTGGCGCGCGTGCCGGCGCCTTCCGCCGCCTTGCTCACGTCGGCGGGCGTGGCCTCGCCGGCGAAAAGCCGATGGATCTCGTGCATCGGGACGCGCGGATCCTCGGTGATAGGGATCAGATGCTCGCGCGCCTTGGCAACCGATCCGTCGGGCGCGCGGACGGCGCAGAGGAAGTGCCACACCGCGTTCTCCACATCCTGCGGATTCACCGTCTGGTGCAGCGCAAACTGGTCGACTCCCTTCTGGTACGCCTCGGCATAGTAGTAAGCGATGCCACGCTGCCAGTGCCCTGGCGCGAGCTCCGGCACCAATTCGATCTCGCGATCATAGTCGGTGATGGCCTCTTGGATCTTCGCCTCTCGAAAGCGCTCGCTCCCACGCAGGTGCAACAGATTGGCCGCGGCACGGCGGGCTCGGACAATATTCTCATCCCCCACGGGATCGAGTTCGAGGAGCGGGTCGAGCAACTCGAGCGCTCGGTCGAGATCGCCCGCGGTGGCTGCCTGCCGGGCAGCGGTGATTTTTTCGACCACGTCGTCGGCGTAGGCCGAGGAGGTGATGCCCAGCAGCAGGAACAAAAAGAGCCGAGAGTTCATCGTCTGGCGTCCCCGAATTCGTGGCTACTATTGCCGAACCACAGAGAACGGGGTGTTCCACCGACGCTAGGGGCCGGTCACCCCATCATTCCACCCGTCCGCAACGGTTGCCGCCGCTTGGCGCGATCGGCTTCTTGGCGCCAGCCCGCGGCATCTGCGTGGAAAAGATAAGGGACTTCGAGGACCTCCGCCAGCCGGCGCATGAGTCGTGCGCCGCCGGCAAAGTCTCCCGTCAGCAGAAGTGGAAGGCGCAGAACATTGTCTTCCTCGGGCGTCGCCAAGACGAGCAGACCCTGTACGGCCCAGGTGACCGTGCGCTCATTCGTACCAACGACGACTACTTTCCAGGGACAGATCTGGACGCCCTGGACTAGACTGCGAGGGATCTTGAGCTGACGACGATCCGATTTTCCCAGGAAGACCCATTGCAATCCGGCCAGTAGTTCTGTGTCGTCTTGTTGCGGTGGAATGGGAGCGTTCAATTCAAGGTCACCGCCACCGATGGGGATCGTGAGGCGGGAGAGCCGCTGATAGCCCGACCGCATGAGCAGTCCGATCACGAAGAACGCGGTGCCCCCCACCATGACGGTGATGAGAGTCGCCGCCAGAATGGAGACCGGCCAACCACCAACTTGCAGGCGGGAATGAAAGATCCAACTCCATGTACCGGCGCACAACAAGAGAAATCCGCCGCCGAAGCCGATCAGAAAATGTTTATCTTGCCGCCAATTCCGTTCGCTTGGAACGAAGTTCCACTGTCTTGCATCGGCGACAAGTTCGTGCGTCACGCGATGATGCACGATCGCCCCCTCAAACGCGACAGGCTCTTGGGGAATCTTGGGAAAGCACGACGCGTCCGCATGCCGCACGCGAGCCGGTGCGAGGAAAGCCCTGATCGACCAGGCGAGCAACGATCCGCCGACGACGGCAAAGGCTCCGATCGCGAGCAGGGCCAAGAGACCCGAGAACTCGCCGACGGGAAGCTGTCGGGCGACCACAAAGTAAGTCACCACGCCCACCCCGCAAAAGAGCGCCCCCAGCACGGCCAGCAGGCCGTGCGAAGGAGAATGCACCCGCGATTCTATGTCTTGCCAAGTCGATCTGCCTGCCACATACGACTCCTTCGGTCTGGCGAGGCATCGGCAGGGTAGGGGGCCGAACGGCCGTCGCCATCTCAAGTCTAGTTCAGCCTGAGTCGTTTGCTCGAGAGGACTCCGCGCGGGATTTTGCCCGTTCGAGCATCTGCCGAAACGCCGGCTTCATCTTCGAAGCAAAAATTCGCTCGACGAACCAGCCCAGGACAGGGATCGGCACCCGAAACGAGGTGCGCCAACGCACCCGGGTGCCCCCGGGCGCGGGCTCGAACACCATTTCGCCCCCTTCGTGCCGGAAGGGGAGCGGCTTGCCGCTTTTTCCTAAGATCTCCGTAATGCGGTACGAGTAACGGCGGGGGGGTTCGAAGGCCGTGATCTCCTCGCAGAAGCGCATGCCGTCGGCGGTGATCTCGCGCACGGCCCCCAGCCCGTTGCGGTCGGGCGAGCCTTCACGCGTCAGCCGGCAGACGCTGCCGCCGATGTCCCCCAGAAAGCTTTCGTGGTCGGAGATGAGGTGAAAAACCTTCTCGGGCGAGGCCGCGATCTCGATATCGGCTTGCAGATCGTACACGGTCGTAAGCTCGCAGTGGGGAGTGACATCTCGGCATGACGGTTGGCGTATCGGGATCGCCCTCGACACGCGTCTGGGGCGCAAGGATAATCGTTGCGAGCAGAAACGGTAGATCGCGACCGCGGCTTTCGCCAATTTTCGGAGGAGAGAAGAACATGTCGCTGGCCAGGTGGATCAGTCTTGCTTGCCTCGTCTTCTCCGTGGCCTCCGTAGCGCGAGGCGAAAACTGGCCGCAATTTCGCGGGCCCGCAGGGACTGGCATCCCCAGCGAATCGCGCTTGCCCACCACCTGGGCGCCGGACAAGAACATCGCCTGGCAGGTCGAAATCCCCGGCCAGGCCTGGTCGCAACCCGTGGTGTGGGGCGATCGAATCTTTATCACCACGGCGATTCCCGAGGAAGAGAAGGCCGATCTCACGGGTGGCCCGACCGTGGAGGATAAGCAAGAAGACGAATACAAGACGAAGGCGCCGGAATCCTCGTCCGAGACAGCCAAGCCTGACGAAGCCAAGCCCGACGAATCGAATCCGGCCGAGGGTGAAGATGAGCGGCCGCGTCGACGTCGCGGCGGTGGCGGGTTTGGTGGCGCATTGCCCGATCGCAGCTATCGCTGGAAGGTGATCTGTCTCGACGCCAACTCGGGCGAGGTCCAATGGGAGCAGCTCGCGCACGAAGGCAAGCCGACCATTCCGATTCATCGCACCAATACCTATGCCTCGGAAACGCCCGTGACCGATGGCGAACGCGTGTACGCCTATTTCGGCTCCGAAGGGCTGTACTGTTACGACCTGGCGGGGAACCTGCTCTGGAGCAAGAACCTGGGCAGCTACCCGATGATGCTGGGTTGGGGCACCGGAAGCTCGCCGGCCTTGGACGAGGGCCGTCTCTTCGTGCAGTGCGACAATGAGAAGGAGTCGTTCCTCGCGGCCTTCGACGCGAAGACGGGAGCGGAACTGTGGCGCGTGCCGCGCGAAGAAAAGTCGACCTGGGCCACTCCCTTCGTGTGGCACAACAAGGTACGTACCGAGCTCGTGGCGGCCGGATCGAAGAAGATGCGGGCCTATGATCCAGCGACGGGCAAGCTGCTATGGGAAACGACCAACGCGCGCGGTCGGTGCTCGGCCACGCCCGTGGCGACCGACGAGTTGCTCTACGTTGGCGTGGGTGGTGGACCGGGGGGGCTCGGCCCCTTGCTAGCGATTCGCGCCGGAGCGAAAGGAGACCTCACGCTCGAGAAGGATCAGACATCCGGAGAGTTCGTCGCCTGGATGGCGCAGCGTTCCGGACCGCCCATGGCGTCCCCCCTCGTCTATCAAGATTGCCTCTACATTCTCGACCAAGGAGGCGGCATCATCGCCTGTTACGACGCGCAAACCGGCCAGCAGCATTACCGCAAACGCATCGACGGGGCCAAAGGCTTCACCTCCTCGCCCTGGGGCTACGACGGCAAGATCTACTGTCTGGACGAAGAGGGCACAACGTTCGTCATCCCGGTCGGCCCCGAATTCGAGGTCGTTGCGACGAACAAGCTCGACGATCGTTTCTGGTCGTCGATGGCGGTCTCCGGCAATCACCTGCTGCTGCGCGGCGTGAACCGGCTGTACTGCATTGCGCCGGAGTGATGCGCGGAGGCGAACATCACGCCTGCCGACGGCAATGCCAGCATTGCTGGCAGCGATAGAATCCTCAAGACCGACAAGCTTTCTGCTAAGCATAAAGCTTACGGAATCCGATGACTCCCAGAGCGGGGACCTTGCGCGAATCGAGCGCAGGCTGCCTTTCTTCAACCCGCGTGAATTCTTCTGGCGTTTCGTCGCGGCATCTTCAAGACAGGGGGGGCCCTGGAATATGTGCCATCGCATGGCCTGCGCGCTCGTGGCGAGCGCGCTCTGTAGTGGATGGTTCTGGAACGGGGCGCGCGGACAGGATTTTTCCTACGCCACCCCAGCACCCTCTGAAGCCTGGAGCGAGCACGTCGCCTACCACGTCTCGGACGAAGCTCCGCCCGAAGTGGTATCCGCTCCGGATGACGCCTGGTCGGCGGCGGCCACCGACTATGGCAGCCCCCCCTGCGACTCGTGCCGTGGCTACGGCGGCGATTGCGCGTGCCGTGGCGATGCCTGCTACGAAGACGATTGCTGCGACTCCTGCTTCGACGAGTTTTTCTCGTGCGGCTATCCCAGCGGTCTCGCCGCCGGAGTGGAGGCGACCTATCTGAAGCCCGATTACAACGACTCCAACTTCTACCTGCCGGCGGAGTACGACCGCCAGGCCGCTCCGCGTATCTGGCTGCAGGGGCAAGGGCGCAGCGGCTGGGGTATTCGGTCGCGCTACTGGGACTTCGACGCGGATCAAACACGCGCCGGCTACCAGGACTTCGGCGACTCGATCGCCGCCGCGAACATCTTCGAGGAACTAGAGGCAACCGCCATCGATCTGGAACTGACGCGTGCCTTTCAATTTGCGGCACTCAAGGGCAGCTTCAGTCTTGGGGCGCGCTATGCGCGTTTACAGCATCACCTGACGCAACAACTTACAATCTTCGACCTGAGCGGCGGTGGCGGGGACGACGTCACGGCCATCTTCCAGCAAGGTAACAGCGGCCTGGAAGGCACTGGCATGACGGGCGCCATCGACTTGCGACGGACTCTGTTCGGTTCGCGCCTGGCGGCCATCTGCAACTTGCGCGGGTCCTATGTCTGGGGCCAGAATAAGCTCGGCATCGACGGTGCAGTCATCGAGGCGGTTCCCGTAGGACCGGGCGATCTCGATCTCAACGACTTCGAGCAGTTGAACCTGAAAAGCTCGCAGAACGACGGCATGTGGATCGGCGAGCTTCAGGCCGGTGGCGAGTGGAGCGTGCCGATCAGCTCCAACTATGGAGGCGGAAATGCCTTCGTGCGGGTCTTGTTCGAGGCCCAGTGGTGGCGGCTGCCCGGCGCCACGCTCGTGAGCGATCAGATCGACGTGACCACGTCCACACTCGTCCATGAGTTCATGGGCGTAACCGCCGCGGCGGGGATTACACGCTAGTGTCTAGCGTTTCCAGCGAAGCGACGAACTTCGTCGGGGTCGCACGGGCGGCGGCAAGAACGCCCCGATAAAAACCACCGCCTGGTGGACCGGACGACTTGCGTCGCCGCGGCCCACCAGGCCCACCATCCCACGGACTCCAGCGTTTTGGCGCGCCGGGCCGTCTGTTTTGGCAGTGGTTTGTGCTTCCTTACGTTACGAACGGGTCGACAGGATCTCGATGCTCGTGGCGATCGACTTGCCGTCACGTTCAGTCGTGGTGACGCGGATGCGGTCACCTTCGCGGAGCGTGTCGGCGGCGACGGTCTTGCCACCCGAAGTGAACTTCACCTCGTTGGCCAGCACGTGCGTGTGCGTCGATTCGCCAGCAGCGTCACGCATGACGAGCGTTTCGCCGTCCATGCGGACGAACGTGCCGTCGTGCGAGGCCCCGCCGTAATACTTCTCGATTTCCTGGGCCCAATTGGCGTTGGCAATGTCGGGCCAATGATCCTGGTTGAAACCAGGGGCACGTTCGAGCGTCTGCTTGTTCACGTCGAGCAGCATGTAGGTTTTGTCCTCGTCGAAACGCAGGGCGAACATGCGGAACGGTACCGCGAACAGCTTGTCGCCGACGCCCAGAAAGCCGCCGACGGACAAGGCGGCGTACTCGACCTTGCCATTCTCGATGTTGACGACCAGTTCGTTGATCTTCCCGACCTCTTCGCCGGCCTTGTTATAGACTTTCATCCCTTCGAGCGTGGACGTGCGGAACGAGCGCGTCGCCGCCACCGTGGGGCGTTCGGACGGTGCGTTCGACTTGCCTTCGTCGGCGGCCAGGCTGCCGGCAATTCCAACGACGGTAAACAGCGCCAGGCAACTGCCGGCCAGAGCCAGCTTCTTAGCGATCATCATGACAATCTCCTTCAAATCTTACGTGTGGTGGAATGGAACGTCGTGACATGAGTCTTTCTTTCCTGCGAAGCGTGTGAGTCTTTGTCGAGCAAGTCGCATACCAGAATGGAAAACGATGTTTTTTTGCGGTTTCGGGGGGAGTAAAACGCCCCGGCGCTGAGCGTCGCGAAACCGCGCTGACGACTAAGGAATCGGATTGGTCGGCGCGATCGAGGTCAGCTCACTCTGACTGGCGGTCGCACGTTCGTATTTGTTCGGGCAATCGAAGTACCTGGCGAATCGCCGCACCATTTGCAGGTTGCCCTTCACCTGGGCGCGGCCCGACATGATCTCGACCGTGGGGTTGGCCACGCCGAGGCACATCTTCCGCCAGGTCAGACCATCGGTCGTGATCGAAGCCTGCGCACGGGGCGTTCCTGGCAAGGGAGCGCCTTCCGCCACTTCCAGCACGCCATAACGCAGCGTCAGCACGAAGTTGCGCTGCTCGTCAGAGATGAGCACGTAATACGTCTCGTGAATATCCGCCGTTTCGTCGCTCTTCAGGCTCAGGGCCATGGCACGGAAGAAGGCCTCGAGCGGCACCTGTCGCAAGGTTTCGTCCGAAGGGCAGGGCCAGGGCTGGTTCTGCCAACCGCCGCTGCGCAGCTCGGTGGCCATGCTGGCCAAGTAGGTCTTCGCGTCGGTGGCTTGCGTCTTTTCCGCCAGGCCTTCGAGCGACGCGGCCAGCGACGTGTGTACCGCTTGTTCCGTGGCGACATCCTCCGCGGCGTCGTGATCGATGCCGGCGCGTTCGAGCTTCGACAACAGATGCACGGCCCAGGCCGCGTCCCCCTGCTCGCGGGCCTGGTTGGCCGCGGCCAGCACCACATCGGCCCCCCCCATCATTTCGATCTCGCGCTGGGCGGCGACACTCGGTGCGACCGGCTGCAACGACTCGGGACGTTCGTCGAACCATCCGACGTAGCTCGAGTACATCGTGCGGGCCGCCCATTCAACGCAACCGGTCACGGGGGCAAGATAGGGGCTCTCGACCAGGTGCGCCGGCAATTGCAGCTTGGCGGCGAACTCATCGACCGGCTCGCCGCGATTGATCGCTCGCAACGTCGCATCACGCAACCACTGAATCGTGTCGCGATGGATGGTCAACGCCTCCAGTACTTCAGCCGAGCCGGAAATCGGCAGGTGATGCGCCGAGATAAGGTGTTCCGGCGCCAGCGATCGCATACGATCGAGACTGGCAATCCAGCGATCGGCGTTGCGCTGGGGGCTGCCTCGCAGGCCACAAATCTTCGGAAAGGCGCTAACGAAGTTATCGCCAGCGATCAACGTTTTGGCCGCGGGAATCCACACGAAGAGATGATCGGGAGATTCGCCCGGGGCGGCGTAAAGCTGGAACTCGACGCCTCCCACCGTGAAGACCAACTCGTCGTCGAACGTCTGATTTGGCAAACGAATATTCGGAACCCCTTCGAGCTGCGAGATCTCGGGCATCCTTCCCCAAGCGGTCGCCGTGCGGTCTCCCTCGGGCAGCAACATGCCAAACTGGCGAATGCCTCGGCGCATCTCGGCCGATTGCAACAGGACGAACTGGCGCAAGAACTCTTCTTCCAGCGCCCGTGTGCCGTAAACTGGCACGTCGCGATTGGCCACCCACACGCCGGCGCCCCCCAGTTGCTCGATGCCGCCATGTGTGTAGACGATCGCCTTGACCTCACCCGGGGCGACCTCTTCCATCTGCTCGCAAATCAACGCGGCCTGCGGGCTGCACGAACCGGTATCGATCAGCACGTTCCCCTCCGGCGTGCGAACGAGAACGACGTTCGCCAGGTCGTAACCCACGGCTACGAACACCTCAGGCGTGACCGAGACGATCTGCGGTTCGCCCACGTGTTCAGCGAGAAAGGTATCGACCGAAACAACGGCTGCGGTATCGTCCGCCACGTCTATAGCGGCCGCTGCCGCTTCGTTCTGTGTTGTGGTTGCCTCGTCGGCGCCAACAGCTCCGCTCAACGTGCCAATCAACAGCAACGTCATCCACGAACTTCGCGACGTAAGGGTGGTAAGCATGGGTGCAACTCGCGATCGCCAATCGAGGGGTGGTGAGGGGGTTTGCTTTGTGTCTTTCGATTCCGCGTTTGTGACCAACTGTCTCACCGAGGGAAAAGGCAGATGCTGTGCCAGAAAAATGGCACTGCCGGCATGAGCCGCGCCCGCAAAGTCCGCAACTACGCAAATACAGCCGAGTTACTGGCGGCAAAAAAAAGCCGAAACGCGTCGCAGATGGGTGGCTGGCGCAAGGCCGTTACAGAGAGTGTGCTGGGCAAAATCGGATTGGTCGTTTACACACCGCCCCAAGTGGGGAGTTCGCATGCACTCGATGTCCGATTGCGCATGCGCGGTGTGAAGAATGGCGGAAGCCAAGTAAGAAACGCCCCAGAAGCCGACCCAGCTCGAGTACACCAGGCGGAGAAGTGCGAATATCGTGCGACGAACCCAGCGACGCCATTTCTGGGCGCCATGCGGCCGACTGATCTATTGCAAGGCACTCAGGTCGACAAAGTCGGCCAGGTTGCCCGCGGGAATTCGGGGCACGGCCCCTCGATCGCGGGCGTGCAGCCGCATTTTCACCTGGTGACCGGGAGCAAGCATCGTGGCCTTGACTTGCAGGTCGACCGATTGGTCGCTGCACAGTTCCGGCGCGAAGCGTTGCCAAATCATGGCCAGCACCGTTTTCAGAATGGCAGTGGCCCAGACGTTGCCGATGCACAGCCGCGGCCCCATGCCAAAGGGCATGTACGAATAGGGGACCGCCTGCGACGTCTTCCAGCGGTCGGGCCAGAACCGTTCCGGCTCGGCGAAGATCCGCTGCTGGCGATGCGACACCCATTGGCTGATCACCACCGTGCTGCCGACCGGCAACTGGAATGGCCCCAACTCCGTCGGTTGCATCACCACGCGCTGCAGATAGACCGAGGCGGGCAGGATGCGCATGCTTTCTTTGATGAACTGGTCGAGCAGCGGCACCGAATTGAGGGCCCCGAGCGAGAGGGGCCGATCGCCCGCGATCTGATCGATCTCGGGCAGGACTTCGGCCAGCAACTCGGGATGCAGGGCCGCCAGCGCCAACGTCCAGGTGAGCGTGTACGCGGTCGTCGACTGCGCGGCGCCGAAGAGGAGCGTGGCGTGTCCGATCAATTCGTCGTCGCTGAGCTCATGCCCCTCCTGACCTTGCATGCGCAAAAGCACAGAGAGGAAACTATCGTCGCGGTAGCCCCGTTCGCGGCGCGCGGCGATGAGCTGGCGCATCCGCGCTTCGACCTCTTCGGCCAGCGACAGCAGGTGGTCGTATTGCTGCGTGGCCCGGGGATGCCATCCCACGGCCGCCATGCCCAGGGCATGGCTGGCCTCCATGTACTGTTCGAGCAACTCGGCCATTTCGATGGCCATACCGTCATCATCGATGCCGAAGAGCAGCTTGCCGGTGATGGCCAGGAGCAGACGATTCATATCGGCCGCGAGATCGCGCACCTCGCCGGTCTGCCATTCGTCGAGCATTTGGCGCGCGGTATCGGCGAAGGCCGGCTGATACTCGGCCAGGGCAGGGCGTTGAAAGGGCACGCTCAGCACGCGGCGATGCTGCTTGTGCTGTTCGCCATTCATGCTGAGCAGACCGTGCGTCACGCGGCGCTGGGCGGAATTCTTCGGACCGCGCAACGGGCAAAAACAGGCATGAAACGTGTCGGTGTCGCACAACACTTGCTTGTTGGCAGCCGGGCCAAACGCGAAGTACAGCCGCGTTTCGTCATCCTGCCAGCAGACATAATCGCCATAAGTCCGCTCGAGCGCAAGCATCTCGCGGAGCGGACTTTCGGCCAGGTACGAGATCGGCGCCACATGTCGCGGCACTCCGGCTATGGCGTGAGCACGGATCACGCGAAGGCTCCCTCACACGATGGTTACGGACTATCCTCGTCCGGCGCCCCCGTGTCCGGGTGCGATGTCACCAAATCAACCGAGAGGCGTCTCGCTCTAAGGCGCCGGTTGCACGTCATTACTGGCAGGTGGCAGGGCAGGCGGGGGCGTGGGGAGTTCTTCGTTCGCGGTGCCCACGCGAGGCAGGTCGGCCGCAGGCGGGACACCAATCGTCGGCGGCTGACCACCGAACTCCTGGATTAACTTCGGCACGAGCTCGTCGCGACTTTCCAACTCGTACGCTTTTGCGAGATCTTTCAGCGCCGCTTCGCGATGCCCCAGGAAGCCGTACTGGAATCCCCGCACGAAAAGGGCGGCCGTCGAGTTGGGATTTTGCTGAATGAACTCGATCAAGCGGTTCATTTGCTCGATGTAATCGCGTCCTCGGTAATATTGCCCATAGTTTTCGATGACGTAGCCGAGCTCGGCCGGTTGCAACAGGTTTGCCGCTTGATGCACGAGCGCCGCGCTGGCTTCGTACTCTCCCACGGCAAACATCGTCTGCGAAGCGAACAGATAGAGCCGGCCATCGCGGGGCGATTCGACCAGGGCATGATTGGCAAGACGTGCCGCCTCTGCGTAATCTCCCGCGCGGAAGGCATCGCGTGCCGCTGGTTCGAATTCGTTCGCCGTCGCCGGTGCAGCCGTGGCCGAATCTGGATCGACTCGGCCGACCGTTACGCGCGGGGGCGAGTTGTAGTAACCGTAATAGGGGGTTCCGCCGTAGTACGAGAGTCCTGGTCCATAACCGTACCCGAAGCCCCCCACTCCGAAGGGCAGATAGGGCCAAGCGCCGAACCCGCCATACCCTCGATATCCATATCCGTAACGGCCATAGCCGTAGCCCGACCCAAAACCGGGACCGTATCCGTACCGCGAACCATAGCCATAGCGGGAGTAATTTCTACCGCCAGGGTATGCGTAATTGAATTCGCCGAAATTCGAGTAGTTTCGGCCGTGGTTTCCCGGATTGGAATAGGAATAGCGGCGTGCATCGCTGCCCCCCACACGGGCGCGAGATCCACCTCCGGGGTAACCGCCACGCCACGCTCCCCCCGGCGTACCGCGATATCCGCCCCCTGGTCCGCCGCTGTGCATGTGGCCTCCACGAGTGCCTCCTCCCTGATGTGCGGAACCGCCCGCATGCCCGCCACTGCCGTGACCGCCCCCTGGTCCACCACGCTGGGCGAGGACTGGACTTACCAAGCAGGCACTGCTCAACAGAATTGCCAGTGCGCCGATCCATGAAATCAAGGGTGTGCAAAGCATCGCTGATTGCTCCTCGTCGAGAACATGCCCTCCCTGGGGACGCCTGAACGACGTCCTGATTATCTACGAAGGCAATTCCCATGCCGTTCTACGCGCGGCACGCCGCGCGGATCGAAAGCTGGTCGACGTTCGGCAGCGAATCGTACTGGAACGTGCCGATGGTGAACTGATGCCGCGCATCGTTCGGCCCAGCGCAGCGTGGCGAGATGCTGCGCCGGGCCGTGGTTGGCGCGCTGAGCGCTAATCGGCTGCGCCGCGGTCGCGCAGCAGCGCCTCGTTGTGCCACAGCCTCAAGGCTTCTTCCTGCCGTCGAAAGGCAATGACCAGGGCAATGCCTTGCTCGCTGATGCGCCCGAGCACTTCGGCGGCCGGGGCTTCGTTGGGTTCCACTCGGGGCGCCACCTGGCAGAGTCGCCCCAAGGCCTGGCCGATGCGTTCCAACGCGGCCAGAAGCTCGTGATCGGTGTGGCGCATCTTTTCCACTTCGGTCGCCAGTTCGGGATCTTCTTGGAAGATCTGACCGAGTTCGCGGGAATGCTCTACTTCCACTCGCTCGCGCAGCGGTGGGGCGGCCGCCTGATACGCGCGCAGGGCATTCTCGACCCACCCGGGCAACTCGCCAGAAACCAGAGGGGTGAGCAAGACGCGTTCAAATTCATCGAGCACTTCTCGGTATTGATCGGTGTGTTGAGTAGCCATACATCGGTTCTCGCCTTGGTGAATGGGTGGTCGATTGTTCCATTCCGTCGCACTAGGTCTTGGAAGTGGTCCGCCGAGCGCGCGAACGCGATATCTGCGTCTTGGCACGCGGGCGAGATGTCATCGCGCCGTTGCGACGCGCGTGGGATCGCTCGCTCCCCCGGGCAGTGAACGCCGGCGGATCGCTCGCGGGAAACGATTCCTCGAGCGCCTCGTCGATGAGAGCCTCTTCTTCCAGGGAATACGCCGAGGGGGACTTCGGCTGCGGGTCGACGTCGTCGTCATCGGGACCATCGAAGCCACGATTTCGACGACGCCAGACGTCGTAGCAGTAGGCCAGGCCGCTGGCAACAACCACGCCCCCCACGACGAAGAACGTCGCCTCGGAGCGCAAAATCGCACTCAGACGTTCTCCCAGCGTGAGAGAACTTTTCGCCATTAGACGCATGGCAATCTCCTTCCGGTGAGTTTGCTGATTCGCTTGAAGTGCGTCTGCACTTTCTACGCACCAAAGAAGAGGAGCAAATCTCAGGCCGAGTCACCACTGCCCGGCGTAAGCTTCCCAAGAGCAGGATCTCTCATCTAGGGCAATGAGATTGACCGCGGTCGATGATCGTGCTGACGCGACGCCGAACAAACTGGTCGCCGCGCGGCCACCTATCTGGCAAACTCAGGTGGCAGGTTTTGTCGAACGGCCGGCGGGCGTTATCGCTCTTTCGAAACTGGCAGAAATCTCGCATCGAGAAGCGTCCCCCCCTTTCTGGATGGTCGGCAGGCAGCGTCTCCAGAAGGTGTCATTGCGGGCGATCGAAGATCATTCCTGCGGTGTGGCACACGCTGTGCATTGGCTACGAAGTATTGTCCCGGACAATGTGGAACAGTCCGCCCTAAGCACCGTTCGTCCTAAGCACCGTTTTTTGCTCGCACAGGAGGATTCGCGATGGCCAATCGAATTCCAGCCAAATCCAACAAGAATGAGCTTCGCCGTCGGGCCAAGGCCTTGCACGACGAAGTGGATACCACCGCCGCCACGGTAGGAGAGCACGCCAAGCAGGTCGGCCGCGAGCTGCGCAATGGCGTCGCGGGAGCCACCGAGCAGGCCAGCCGTGTTGCCGAAGAGAGCTACAAGCTCGCGCGCAATACCGCTGCCAGCTACGTCGAGCAAGGCCGGCAACGGGCGACCGATATGGAACAGAACGTCGAGAGCTACATCACCGAGCGTCCGCTCCGCAGCGTTGCCATTGCGGCAGGCATCGGCTTTATCGCCGGTCTGTGCTTGCTGCGCCGCTTCTAGCGTCTGGGCAGGGGCCACGCTCGAGTGCCCGTGAACGGCCACCGTATGGGAAGAAACCCCACCTGGCGAAAACCTCGCCAGGTGGGGCTGTTTCGCTTTGAGGCACGGCGAATTGTCGAGGTCGCCGTGCGTCCAGCAGACCGGTGGGGCGTTCGGGTTTGCGGCTCGCTGCCGCCTCACGACTCGTCTCGTGCGACTTCGACGAGCTTTCGCCCGAAGAGCAATCCGTCCTGTGCCGTTTTCTCGGTTGGCACAGCATCGAACCACCTTGAATCAAGGGTTTTTGATGCGACAGCACCGGTTGGCCGATGCGCACTCAACAAGAACCACACTCACGCATCTCGAATCCTTAAGCATCGCGCCGAATGCGGAAAACAGCCGTTTTACGTAGCGGCATGCGACTTGCATTCATCAATCGCGCGAACGTAGTGGGGCGAAGCCACACTGCACCTGAACAGCTCGAGGAGACATCCATGGCACGGCAATCGACCCCTCTGGCAACCGCACGACAATGGATCGCACGATTCTGGCGCGATGAGCAAGGGGCGATCGTGGCCTCGGAACTGCTGCTGATCGCGACGCTCCTGGTCATCGGACTGATCGCGGCCCTGGCGGCGATTCGCTCGGCGGTGGTCACCGAACTGGGAGACTTCGCGGCAAGCGTCGGCACGATGAATCAATCGTTCAGCGTGGGTGGAACGTCAAGCGCCGATGGCTCGTTCACGGCGGCCAGTGCCTTTGCCGATGCCGCAGACTCGGGCGACAGCGTCGGGCCCGATGGTCAGCAAGCGGGGGGCACGAGCGCCTGCATCATTGTCTGCAGCACCGTGGTCAACCCCGGCTAGACGCGATTCCTTCGCGACCGGCGCTGCGCTATGAGGAGGCTGTAGCACACTCCCTAGGACGCTACTCGAAGGCCGCCCCGCACCAAGGGACGGCCTTTTTTTACATCTGCCGAGCAGACGCCCCTGCGCAGGGAACCTCGGGTTGGAATCCTACACTTATTTTGACCGGTCGTTCGTTGACGTAGGATCGTGATCGCCCGCTTGGCGGAAGTTTTGAAGCTGCGCTTTTGGAGGTATTTTGGCCTCAATCCTCGGCAAATCAGCCCATCCTAACCCGAAGCGTGAGCGAGGGAATTCCTGCCAAGCACGTCGAGCAAAGTGCTCCCTCGCTCACGCTTCGGGCTACGAAAAGCGCCACTTCAAAAGGCGGAAGCCGGGCTGGCCGCCCAGAGACCAGTTCGAGTATCGCTTGGCCTTTCGCGCTGTTCAGGTACACTTGATCTGGTCTTGCGCCGTCCCTTCGAGTGAGGCCGATCTGATCGCTGGTCGCTCATCGCTCGCTCGAGTAAGAATCTGGGGCTTCCCTCGCCATGCGAGGTACGAGCCAGACGCGTTCGATTATGTTTCACGCCAACTCACCAGGCTACCCACGACATGGTCGCGGATCCCGATCTTTTGAGGTCCCAGCCCCATGCCGTCCTGGGGGCCATCTTGTTGCGCGACACGGCCTTGATCATGGATCAGTGGTCACAACGCATTCGAGACGAGTTTCCCGCGGCGCGCCGCTTACACGAAGAGGCGCTGCGCGACCACCTGCCCCAGATACTCCACGCGATCGCCGAACAGTTGGCTTCGACCGATGCCGATCATGTGCCCCATCGGGCGCCGGCCCGCCGACACGGCGAAACGCGATGGGACGACGGCTGGTCGATCTCGAACGTCGTACACGACTATCTGCTGTTGCGGCTGGTGATTCTCGATCACCTGCAGCAGACGCTCGCGCGCCCGCTGCAAATGATCGAGATCATGGCCGTGGGGCTCGTGCTCGACGAGACGATCTCCGCCAGCATCGAGGCCTACGAAGTCGGTCGCGAACAGTTCGTACACGGCATGGAGCAACAACGCACCAACGAACTTTCGGAGCGCGATCGGCGCAAAGACGAGTTTCTCGCCACGCTGGGGCATGAATTGCGAAATCCGCTCGCCGCGATCGCAGGCGCGCTCGAGATCTCGCGTCTGGCGACGCCCGCCGAACCACTTTTCACCGAAGCCCGCGACATACTCGATCGCCAGGTGCAACAACTGACGCGACTGGTGGACGATCTGCTCGACATTTCGCGCATCACGCGGGGACGCTTGGAGCTACGCCGCGCGCGGCTCGAAGCAGGACAGCTCACGACCCAGGTCGCACAGATGCTGCAACCGGTATTCGAGATGCGACGCCAGTCGCTACGGGTCGAGATCGCCGACCGACTGATCTGGCTCGACGCCGATCCAACTCGCTTGCAGCAGATCCTGACCAACGTGCTCGTCAACGCGAGCAAATACACGCCGCCGGGGGGTCATATCCAACTCCAGACCGATTGCGACGAGCAGGCCGCCCTATTTCGCGTGGCCGACGATGGACGCGGGATCGACGCTGATCTACTGCCGCGCGTCTTCGATCTCTACACGCATGGCGAGCGCCCCAAGCACACGCCCGATCTGGGACTGGGCATCGGCCTGGCGCTCGTACGACAGCTCGTCGATTTGCACGGCGGCAGCGTAATGGCTGAAAGCGACGGAGCCGGTCGGGGCGCCACGTTTACGATTCGCATCCCTTTGGCCCAGGAAGCCCAAGTGACGCCAGGGCAGGGGACCAACGGTACCGCAGTAGAATCCAACGGCACCTCGTGTCGGAGGGTATTGGTCGTCGAAGATCACGCCGACCTGGCACGTATGCTCTCGAGCCTGGTCGTGCGCTGCGGTCCGGAGGTGCGCGTCGCATCCGATGGTCCCACGGCGCTGGAAGCGGCCCGCGAGTTCCAACCCGACCTGGTGTTGCTCGATATCGGGTTGCCCGGCATGAGCGGCTACGACGTCGCCGCAGAGTTGCGCAAATTGCCGGGACTGCAATCGGCCGTACTGGTAGCCCTGACGGGCTACGGCCAGGAAGAAGATCGTCAGCGCACTCAAACAGCAGGCTTCAGCCGGCATTTGGTCAAGCCGATCGCCTTTGATGTCTTGCAGCAGGTTTTGCGCACGGTCTGCGACCAAAGATCGTAGCCGGCGAAGCCAACTGTCCAAGCGCCTCGTTCTCGAATGCAGTCCGCGCCGCGCGGCATTTCCGCCGGCGATCAAGTGCAACCGCGAATGAGAAAGAGCAGGAAGAGGATCGGCAGGGGCACACCCAAGAGCCACAGGATAATGTAGCCGACTTTGCCTTGACGGTTTTGATCTTCCGTTCGCATCGCATTGCCTTTCTTTTTCGGCCAGCGCGCGCAACGCCTTGAGCCCGAAGGCCGCCAGGCAAGGGCGCAGGCCGTGGGATGACAGACTTCCGTCGTGGTATTGCAACGCGCCCCAGCGGCTGGCGTGCGATGTCAGCGAGGAACATCGACGGACCGCCGCCAGGGCGCAGAAGTGCCGTCTTATCGTCGCCCTGGTCCGCTAGTCGCCCGCCGCTTCGACGGGCTCTTCGGCCTCGACGTTGATCGTTTCAGCGAGGGCGGTGAGCTTCTTATCGGTGGCCCCCTCCTCATCGAGAGTTTTCTGCAGGAGCTTCGCGGCGGCCGAATGGCCCAGCAGCTCGGCGTAGGTCCGCACCGTGCCGTAGCCGGCGATCTCATAGTGCTCCACGCGTTGGGCGGCGGCGATCAGCGCCGCGTCCTTGACGCTCGGAGGAGCGTCTACCTTGATTACCTCCGCCCCCTCCTCAACCAGTCCCTCCATGGCCTTGCATTTCTTGCCGCGGGGGCTGGCATCGAGATCTTCGAAAATCTTCTCGAGCCGTGTCACGTGTTCCTCGGTTTCGTCCAAGTGCGCCTCGAAGCCTTGTCGTAGTTGCCTCGAATCGGCGGCCTTGGCCATTTTGGGCAACGCCTTCAGCAGTTGCTTCTCGGCGCTGTACAGGTCTTTCAACTCCTCGATATATAGATCGTGCAATGTCTTTAGCGACGACATGGTGTGTTTCTCCTGGCGGCAAATAAGCGGTCGTGCGTACAAGAGGGGGTCCCATGTGGCGGCGCGGATCGAGTCCGCGCCGCCACATCCGCCTGCATTGAATCGTGGGCCGACGTGCGTGGGGTTGTGTTACGGCGTCGTGGGATCGCCGTCGGTGCGGGCATCGTCGATCGCCTGATCGAGCTCGCGCTGTTCCTCGCGAATCTCGGCGCCGGCCTCGATCTGCTCCTGGCGGACGTCACGCTGCTCTTCGGCGATGTTCTCGGCCGCGCGTTGCTGCGCTTCGCGCACGTCGCGGGCTTCGTCTTCGACCGACTTGGCGCAGCCCAGACAACCCAACATCGAGGCGGCAACGGTCATGAGCAAATACTTTCGCATGGCTTACTCCGATCTAAGTAGCTGGATGGTGGCGCCACCGGTGCGATTTGCACGACGCATGGCGGTTCTTGGAACAAGGGCTAAAGCAATCACCGTGCCAACGAGCCGTCGCTCGCAACCTGACCTCTTTTTTGGGGGGACGCGGTAGATGCGCGCTCAAAAACCTGTTCTGCCACGATTCGCGCTGGCTCGAAGGCGGCCAACGTTTTGTCCCACGTGGGGCGGGTGTACAGTACATGCGGCCGTGGCAAAGAATTTGCACTGCTCGCCGAGCAACCAACTCGGCAGCCCTGCATACGCGGACGTGCGTTCGGCCACCACCTCACCCGTAACGAAGGCGGATTCCTGTCCATGGTACGCATCGATTCCGGCACGAATTCTTCGCGCCTGCTGGTCCTGGCCGTGGTGATCTCGACGATTGGTGCCCTTTATTTCGCGCGGGGCGTCCTGATTCCCTTCGCCCTGGCCGGGTTCTTGAGCTTTGTACTCTCTCCCCTGGTCTGGCGGCTGGAACGTTGGCGCGTGCCGCGCGCGGTCGCCGTGGTGTTGGTCGTAACGTTCGCCGGCAGCATCGTGATGCTGATCGGTTACGCCATGGCGGGGCAGGTCTTCCAACTGACCCAGCAGTTGCCCCAATACAAGGAAAACCTGCGCGAAAAAGTCGAGGGCGTTCGCTCGACCACCGGCGGCACATTTTCGCGAATTACCAATTCGATCGGCGAGCTTGCGCGGGAGCTTTCGCACACCTCCAAACAAGTGCAAGACGCCAACCTGTCTGAATCGGCCGCGCCGGCGTCAGGCTCGGACGCCCAGAACTCACCGCGAGAGAACGCCCCCGTGCCGGTCAAAGTGGTCGAGGCCCCCATGAATTTCGTGGGCGTGCTGCAAGGCTCGGCCGCCGCGCTGCTCGGCTCGCTCGGCACTCTGGGGGTCGTCGTGGTGCTGACCGTCTTTATGCTGCTCGAACGGGAAGGGCTGCGCAATCGAGTTATCGCACTGGCCGGCGAAGGGCAACTCCACGTCGCCACGCAGACGATCGACGAGGCGACCAACCTCGTGAGCCGCTATCTGCGGATGCAACTGATTATCAACGTGACGTACGGCATCGCGGTCGGCCTAGGCCTGTGGGCGATCGGACTTCCCAACGCGGCCTTGTGGGGCTTCCTTGGCGCCGTCTTGCGGTTTCTCCCTTACGTGGGTCCCTGGGTGGCTGCGTTGATGCCACTGAGCGTGTCGCTGGCCGTCAGTCACGGCTGGACCACCGTGCTGCTGGTAGCAGCGCTCTTTGTCGTGCTCGAGCTCATCACCAACAACGTGCTCGAGCCCTGGCTGTATGGCTCGAGCACGGGTGTCTCGCCGCTGGGCATCATCACGTCGGCCTTTTTCTGGACCTGGCTCTGGGGCCCTATCGGGTTGATCCTGGCCACGCCGCTCACCGTCTGCCTGACGGTCGCTAGTCGCCACGTTCCGCAACTGCGATTCGTTCACATCCTGCTGAGCGATGAACCGGCGCTCCCCACGGAAGCCCGGGTTTACCAGCGTCTGCTGGCCGTCGACCAGGACGAGGCCCAACGCGTCATCGACGACTACCTCGCACAACACGATCTCGATCAACTCTACGAGGCCGCGCTGCTGCCGGCACTGGCGCAGGCCGAGCGCGATCATGCCGATGGCGTCCTCGACGATGCCCGGCGGCGATTCATGCTGGAGTTTGTCGAGGATCTGATCGACGATATCGGCAGCCGCACGGATGGCGCTGCCGTTGGCAGTCCAGCAGCCAATGCGGACGTGGACGAATCAGATGCGACCGCTTCGAAGCCACGGGTGCTGGTTGCGCCGGCCCATTCTCCGGGCGATATCGTCGCCGGCACGATGCTGACCCAACGGCTACACGCACGCGGGATTGCGGTCGCCAGCGCGTCGGTCGATACCCTGGCCAGCGAGATCGTCGAGCTGGTGGCGGTGGAACAGATCGCGCTGGTCGCCCTTGTGGCCGTCTCCCCCATCTCGGAGTTGCACGCAAAATACCTTACGAAACGGCTCCGCCGCCGGTTTCCTTACCTCAAGGTGATTATTGGCTTGTGGCACGGACGCGGCGATGGCGAGTATACGCAGTCGAGATTGAAGTCAGCCGGCGCCGATCACGTCGTAACGCATTTTGTCGAGATGCTCAATCTGGCCGAACGACTGGTGGAACACGCTCCGCCCGTACCGACGGGATCGACCGTGCAAGCCGAAGCCGTGTGATTGGCACGTGAGTTGCTTTTCCTCCGGGACGAAATCAGCGACGACGTCGTGCGCTGCGGAGAAGCGAGTCTCTCGCTACCCCGAAAGATGATCGTTACTCGTTCCAGGAGAGAAGCGATGAACTGGGATCAAATCGCCGGGAAGTGGACGCAGGTCAAGGGTCAGGTCAAAGAGAAGTGGGGTAAGCTCACCGACGACGACCTCGACGTCATCGCGGGCAAGCGCGATCAGCTCGCCGGCCGCATTCGCGAGCGCTACGGCATTCAAAAGGAAGCCGCGGAAGACCAGATCCGCGAGTTCGAGAAGAGTTGCAACTGTTAGCGGGCGTGGATTGCCCCACAGGCGATTCCCGTAAGCCGGTAAGTGGCGACCTCCAGCGCCACTCGCCGGCTCTTTCTATGAGTTCGCGCTCACTTCGACTTGCGGGCTCGCGCCTGGGGGCCGGCGACGAGCGTGCCCGATTTCTTCTTCGCGTTCGCCGCTCGCGTGCGAGCAGCTTTCTTGGCCGAGGCCGAACGCTGTTTGGCAGGCCCCCCCGCCACGATCGCGGCCCCCTTCCGGCCACCTTTTTTGGCGGCCTCCGTGTTGTCGGGCACGCCATGCCCCGATCCCCCTGGCTTATTGCCGCCGCCGCTCGATTTATTCACGGTGGCCCAGGCACGCCGCTCTGCCTCTTGCTTCCACACGCCGCGATCTGTGTAACCAGCTTCGATCTTTTCGGCCATTCGCTTCTGCTTATCGGTGTACTTCGATTTGTCTCCACGTGGCATGACAGACTCCTTCGAGAAGGGGGAAAGCAAAACGACGCCCTCCACGAAGTTCAAAAATCGTGCCAATGGTGCAGTTCTCGCCGGGCGCAGGTCTGGTGGTGACTCGACAACCCGACTGCACGTACCGCGACCAGCAGGTTGAACGCTCAACCAGAAGTGTTGCCCCAGCGCATGCGCGTTGTCCCAGACAGGAAGAGTCTCTTGAGCCATTTGTCACTCAAAAACACGAGTTTTCCCGAGATCCGCGCTATTGGCACAGGGTGTGCGACAGCAATTCCAACATGTGAGGCGGTCGTCCGTGTGACCGCGCGAGTGAAGCCGAGACACGGTCGAAAGCTCCGTTTCCAAAACACGTTTTAGGGAGGGTCGTGTGATGAAAAATTTCCTCTGGTTAGCCACGCTCGCGTCAGCATTGTATTGCTCGCGGGGGGTGGCTCAGGTGAGCGTGGACGTGCCTGGCGGCCCGTCGGTCGATGTCGGCGGTGGACAGGTGACGGTCGATCCCAATGCCAACGTCAACACGCCCGACGTACAGGTCGACACGCCGAACGCCGACGTCAACGTGCCTGACGCCAACGTCAACGTGGCGCCGAACGCCACGGTCGCGCCAAACGTCAACGTGAACCCGCCCGCCGCGAGCGGGAACGTACAGGCCGACGTGAATGCGGGCGTCAACGCCGACCGCGATCGCGCGGACAATCGCTGGCGCTATCGCTACCACAATGGTCGCTGGTGGTACTGGCAGCCCAATAACAGTTGGGTCTACTGGGGTGGCGATCGCTGGAACAACTACGTCGCTGGCCAACCGTTTTACGGTGGCCCGGCGCGCCGCTTCAATTACTACCGCGGCTACAATGACGGGTACTACGGCAACCGGTATTACGACGGGTACGACGGCTACTACGGCGATCGTTATTACGACGGTTACCGCGGCAACCGCCCGTACAATTACAACAACCGTGGCTACTATGGCCGCCCCGGGGTTAATGTCGGACCGGGCATCCGCTTCAACTTCTAGTTGAACCTCATCGATTGCCGCCGGCGTTCCCTCTTTCGTATACCACAAAAGAGGGCGTCGCGCGGCAACCCGGTCGTCCCGAGCACCTTTCGCGGTATCGTTTTCCCTTCTGGAGCAGTCACCATGCCGAAGCAACCGAGACCGAACGAACAAGATCGCGAACGTCAAGACCGTTCGAAAACTCGTAGCGGCGAACAGACGCAGGAAGAGAAGACCACGAATCGCCGCATGAAGACCCGTCAAGAAAAACGGGCTGAGCGTGAACGTGCCGATCAGTTACAACCGCGCCGACCAAACACGCTGAATCGCGAAGAAGTCCGCCGCGAGTCGAAGCACCACTTGGGACAAACCTAAGTAAAGCCACTTGCAAAAGAGTTGCCATGCAGGCCGAGACGAAGGTTCTGCTGGGTTCGGGAAAGGAGCATGTCATGCGTGCCTTGCTGAGCGGACGAGCGGGACTGGCCATTTCTGCCTACACAATCGGCTGGATGTTGGCCCCCGTGCTGGCCATCGGACAGGCGCCACGGCAAGAGCAAGACGCTGGCGTCACGGTGATCCAGTCGGCGCCGCCGGCCCCCTCCATCGCCGACGTTCAACTGGCTGCCTGGCTGATCGTCGACCACGAGAGCGAAATCTCCATTTGTCAGCATGCTCAAGGGCGGCTGCAAGACGAAACCGTCCGTCGCTTCCTGCAAATCGTCGTGCAAGATCACACGCGTTTGATCCAGAACCTGCGTCCTTTTTCGGGCACGATGCTGGGACAATGGAACCGCGCTGCTCGGTCCGACGCGCTCGGGGCACCATCGACTCGCCGCCCGGCGGCGAACGCGGTCGACGAGACGTCGCGATCGGTGCGTCCCTCGGCGGGGCAGTTTCCCCCCCTGCGAGAGCCCTCGGAACAGGGCATCAACAAGGATACCTTTCTCCTGCAAGTGAAGCGCGAGTTGGGGCAGCAGCGGGTTCTATCGACGCAGGCCATGTTCGACGCACGAGACCGCGATGAATTCGATCAATGCTTTCTCGGCGAACAGGTGGCCACGCATCGCGAGCTTCTCGACACCTTGACCGTGTGCCGCCAGCACGCGACAGGGCGCTTTGCCCTCGTGCTCGACGAAGCGATCGCCCAAACCAAGGCACACCTCGACCACGCCGAACAACTGGCAGACAAGCTCGACTCGACCGAGGTGACGGCGTTTCTGCCCCTCACCTTCGGCGAGTAAACGTACAGGTGCTAGGGCCATCGAGCGACTTCACATCAATCGGTTCTCCCCCAACCGCCGTCGCCGATTGCCCTGAGGGGGCCGCTGTGTTCCCCACACAGCGACCCCCTCCTCTCTTTTTTGCAGACCAACTCGCGACCTACTCGGGAATTCGTTCAACCGACCCTTTCCTTCGCTGCTCGAAAAGCCACTATGGAAACGCTGTGGGATCAAGCAGGCTGGTCGCTGCCGTCACTCGAGGCCGTGGTGGCCGTGATCATCTCGCTGCTGGCGCTGATCGTGCTCGGCAAAACAGACATGTCTAGCGGAGATAAAATGCAATAGGTCGCTGCTCGTCTTGCCTTCACGGCATTGGCCGCGCACCATGAAGGTGGCGGTTTGCCAGCGGAGACCTTCATGCGATCAGGCCTCATGGCCCGAGCGGGCACGATCCTTACCATAACTGCCGCCTATCTTCTGGCGGCCAAGCTGGGGTTGTCGCTCGCCTTTGCCACCGAGCAAGTCTCCGTCGTATGGCCCGCCTCTGGCCTGGCCCTGGCCGCCGTCATGCTCTGGGGGCGAAATGTCTGGCCCGGGATCGCGCTCGGCGCCTTTCTCGCCAATGCCACGGCGAACGAACCCCTCTGGGTAGCTACCTTGATCGCCTGCGGGAACACCGGCGAGGCCTTGCTCGGGGCATGGCTCCTCGAGCGCGTCGTCGATTTCCGTCGGAACTTGCGCCGCATCCAGGATGTCTTGGGACTGATCCTCCTCGCCGCTGGCGCCAGCACCATGTTCAGCGCTACGGTGGGGGTGACGAGTCTCTGTCTCGGCAATGTCCAACCCTGGTCTGATTGGAAGCACCTTTGGCAAACGTGGTGGTTGGGCGACGGGCTCGGGGTGCTGGTGATCGCTCCGGTGCTTCTCACTTGGAGCGAATGGCGTCGGCAGGGCAAAACGATCGAGTCGCTCTTCACGATCGAGTCGGTCGCCCTGGCCATCGGAGTCGCCACGGTCAGCAGCCTGGCCTTCTTCGGCACGGTGAACTCCGCGGAGCTCGAGTTCCAACTCAAGTACGCCATCTTCCCGCTGGTGATCTGGGCCGCACTCCGCTTTGGCCCGCGCGGATCGGCCTCGGCCGTGTTGCTCTCGTTGGCCATCAACCTGCTGGCAGCGGCGAGCGAAATGCAACGTCTGAGCGCCGCTCCGGTCGAAGAAGGGCTGATTCAACTGCAAATCTACATGGCGGTCGTCGCCACAACAGGTTTGCTCTTGGCCGCCGCGGCCTCCGAACGCGACGCGGAAATCAGCAGAGCCCAACTGGGGCAGGCCGTGACGACCGCGCTCACGACCACCGAATCGCCCGACCGGGCGGCGCAGCAACTGATCGCCACCGTCTGCGAGCATCTCGATTGGGACGTCGGCGCCGTGTGGACCCTCGATTCTGCCGGCACTTCGCTCCGCTCGGTCGGCGTGTGGCAGCGTGCCGATCGGTCCCACGATGAGTTTGCGCAGGCCACCCGCGCAATGACGTTCGCTCCAGGAGTCGGTTTGCCGGGGCGCGTCTGGTTGCGGCAGGAAGCGATCTGGATTGCGGACGTCACCCGCGACGACCATTTCCTCCGCGCGGCCGTCGCGGCACGTTGCGGCCTGCACGCGGCATGCACATTTCCCATCGTGTTGGGGACTCGCTTTCTGGGCGTGATTGAGTTCTTCCATCGGCAGATTCAGCCGTCCGATCCTGAACTGCTGGCCACGATGAGCGCCATCGGCGTGCAGGCGGGCTTGTTCATCGAGCGCTGGCGGACGCAAGAATCGCTGCGCCAGCGCGAGCACGAATTGACCGACTTTCTCGAGAGTGCGGCCCTGGGCATTCAATGGATCGATGCCGATGGCACGATCGTCTGGGCCAATCGTGCCCTGCTCGAAACGCTGGGCTACGAGCGAGGCGAGTTCATCGGACACAACATTCTCGAATTTCATTTCGATCGCACCGCTGCCCGCGACATCCTGGTACGCATGGTGCAGGGCGAGGCCGTGCTCGACTTCGAGACCCGTTTGCGTGCCAAGAACGGTTCGGCCCACGATGTGTTGATGAGCTCGAACGTCTACCGCGAAGGAGGCCGTTTCGCCTATACGCGTTGCTTCGTGCGCGACGTCACCGAAAACAAACGCGCCGAGCAAGCGACCCAATTCCTCGCCGACGCGGGCTCGTTGCTGGCCGCGCTCGACGATCCCGAGAGCACGCTACAGGAAATCGCGGCCCTGGCCGTGCCGACCTTCGCCGACTGGTGCGTTGTGCGGATGGTCGCGCCCGACGACAGCCTGCGCGTGGTGGCCATTCGCCATGTGGACGAAGCCAAGACCGAACTGGGAGCCCGCCTTTACGAGCGGTATCCTCCCCGTTGCGACTTGCCGTTCGGAGCTCCGCACATCGTGGCCACGGGCGCGTCGGAACTCGTCACGGAGCTGACTCCAGAGATGCTCCAGGCCACGGCCCAGAATGCCGAGCACCTGGAGATGCTCGTGCAACTGGCGCTCGTCTCGTATCTGGGCGTTCCGCTGCGCGTCCGCGGTCGCATCGTCGGGATCGTCATGTTCGGTACGGCCGAGTCGCGACGTCGCTTCGATGCGGCCGATCTGGCCGTCGCCGAGGAGATCGCACGGCGGGCATCCCTGGCACTCGAGAACGCGCAGTTGTACGCCGAAGTGCGATTGGCCGATCGCCGCAAGGACGAATTTCTCGCCGTGCTCGCGCACGAGCTCCGCAATCCCCTTGCGCCGATCTGCAGCGCGCTCGAAATCCTGAAATTACCGGACCTGGAAACGGCCTCGATCGACGAGGCCCACCAGCTTATCGACCGCCAGGTGCGCCACCTCGTGCGCCTGGTCGACGACCTGCTCGATCTCGCGCGCATCATGCAGGGCAAGATCGAGCTGCGCATGGAATGCATCGACCTCGTGGCCACCGTGCGCCGTGCCTTGGAGACCGCCGCGCCCACGGTACAAACCGGTCAGCATCAACTCGAGGTCTCGCTGCCCGACGAACCGATCTATGTCGATGCCGATCCCGTGCGGCTGGTGCAGGTCTTGTCGAACCTCATCAACAACGCCGCCAAGTACACCGAGCGCGGCGGAAGCATCGCCGTGCGGTGCGAGCTGGAAGGCCGACTCGGTGTCGTACGCGTGCGCGATACCGGCATCGGCATCGCCGGTCATTTGTTGGCGCCGATCTTCGAGCCCTTCTTCCAGGCCGATGAGGCGGTGCGCCGCGCCCAAGGCGGCATGGGCATGGGGCTCTCCCTCGCGCGGCGTCTCGCCGAATTGCACGGCGGTAGTATTCGCGCGATGAGTGCCGGCATCGGCAAGGGAAGCGAATTCATCGTGCGCCTGCCCGCCGTGCTAACCAAGAGCGTTTCATCCGACGAGCCACCCGGCGACGCCGATGCAAGCGAACACGACGCGACGATCGAGCGGCGGCGAACCATGGTCGTCGACGACAACGCCGACGTCGCGCAGAGCCTGGCCATGCTGCTGCGATTGACGGGACAACACGTACGGGTGGCGAACGATGGTCAGACAGCCCTCGAGCTTGCCCGGGCTGAAACGCCTGAGATCGTCTTTCTCGACCTGGGCATGCCCGAGATGGATGGCTTCGCCGTCGCCGGGGCCTTTCGCGCCGACCCCACGTTGCGACGTTGCGTGCTCGTCGCCCTGACAGGCTGGGGACAAGAGGAAGACCGTCGCAGAACGCGAGAGGCGGGCTTCGACCACCATCTCGTCAAGCCGGCATCCCTGGCCGATGTGCAGCGGATTCTGGCCGAATCGAACCCCAGGCAACCGGCGGGCGATGCCGCTACGACCTCGTAGCAGCCACTTCCCCAAAATCTGGCCGCTGGTAGTCCAATGCGACCGCGTAGCAGTCAAACTGCGCAATACCACCGCAGTCTACCTTGGACTGACAGCCATGTATCCAGTTTGATCGCTTCCTGAAAGGACGGCATTCGAGTTGCACGGAGTGACTGGATTTGCACCAGGTACAGTTAGCCTGGTCGATCGAACTCGAATTGTCGACATAAGAGGCGACGTCGATGCGTTACCTGGTTCTGGCCTGCGACTACGACGGCACCTTGGCGCTGCATGGCCGAGTCGACGACGCGACAATCGCGGCGCTCGAGCGTTGCCGTGCCTCGGGGCGCAAGCTGCTCATGGTGACAGGACGCCGTCTCGAAGAGCTGGCCACCGTCTTCGATCGCTTCGATCTCTTCGAGTGGATCGTGGCGGAGAACGGGGCCTTGCTCCATCATCCCGCCACGCGAAAATTACACCCTTTGGCCGAACGCCCCGGCGATACCTTCGCGGCGGCGCTGACCGACCGGGGAGTGGCGCCGATGGACGTGGGGCACGTCATTATCGCCACCTGGGAACCGCACGAGACCGTCGTGCTCGCGACCATTCGCGATCTCGGCCTCGAGCTGCAGGTGACTTTCAATAAGGGGGCGGTCATGGTACTGCCCCCCGGCGTGAACAAAGCCAGCGGACTGGCGGCCGCACTCGAGGAACTCGGCATCTCGCGACACAACGTAGTCGCCGTGGGAGACGCCGAGAACGATCACGCGCTGCTCGACGCCGCCGAGGTGGGGGTCGCCGTGGCCAACGCAGTGCCGATGCTGAAAGAACGCGCCGATCTCGTGACCGTGGGTGACCATGGCGGCGGCGTGGCCGAATTGATCGATCGACTCGTCGCCAGCGACCTGAGCGAGTTGTCTGCTCAGATCACGCGCCACCATTTGCCGCTGGGGAACCTGGTAGCGGACGGACAGGACTTCTTCTTGCCCGCCCAAGGAGTCAATGTCCTGCTGGCCGGTACCTCGGGAAGTGGCAAAACGCCCATCGCCGGCGCCTATGTCGAACAACTTACCCATCACGGCTATCAATTCTGCGCGATCGATCCCGAGGGGGATCTCATCTCGCTGCCCGGCGCCGTCGTTATCGGCAGCGTGCAGGGGGCGCCCGATCTGGAAGAAGTCGCCAAGCTGTGGCAGAAGCCAACCCAGAGCGTCGTGCTGAACCTGGCCGCCCTTTCGCATCACGAGCGGCCGGCGTGGTTTGCCGCGCTCGCGGCGCAGATCGCCGACAAACGGACGCGCGCCGGCCGGCCGCACGTACTGATCGTCTACGATGCGCATCTGGTATTGCCGTCGACGGCCAAGCTGGCAGATGCCGATTGGACCCACCGCACGAAGGGGTTGTTCCTCGTCACGGACGATGCGAAACTGCTCGGCGCCGAAGTGCTGAAGGAACTCGACTACGTCGTCGCGGTTGGCGAACGTGCCAACCGAATCATGCAAGCGGTAGCAGACGCCGCTAAGATCAAAGTGGAAGGCGTCGTCGCTCCCTTGGCACCGGGCGAGGCACTCATCTGGAACCGCGGCTTGGGCCAGGCCCCCTTCGTGACTCGCATGGCCCGGGCCAAGGTAGAGCGGTCGCGTCATCACCGCCTGGCCGTCGACGGCGAGCTACCGCCAGAGCGATCCTTCTTCTTCCGTGGTCCCGAGGGCAAGCTCAAGCTGCGCGCCGCAAACTTGAAGAGCTTCCTGGAACTGGCGTCGGGCATCGACGACGACACCTGGACGCATCATCTGCGCCAGGCGGACTACTCCACTTGGTTTCGCGATGTCCTGCACGACGAGGCGCTCGGCGAGGAGGTGGCGGCGATTGAGCAGCAATCGGAGCTCTCGCCGGCAGATAGCCGCGGCGCCATCGCGTCGCTGATCGAGGCCCGCTATACCTTGCCCGACGCGAAGGCATAACCGGCCGGTTTTCGGACCGTCGCCTCACCGTGAGTTTGCGCGGCCATCAGCCAAGCACCGTCAAGTCCCCGAGACGCGCCGGCGCGGCGTATGATCTCGGCACGCCTCGGCGTTGTCTTGCGACTGCGGCTCGAGATTCCTCGTGGCGGGTCCGGACATCACTTCGCCAGTCGCTTGGAAACGCGAGCCGTGACAGGGGCAGTCCCAGGTCCGCTCGCTGGCGTTCCAGTGGACGATGCAGCCCATGTGCGTGCAAATCGGAGAGAGGAGCGTCAGTTTGCCCTTGTCGTCGCGATGGGCAGCCATGCGCCGGCCGTCGCAGTTGACAATACGTCCTTCACCAGGCTGCACGTCGTCCACGGTCTGGGGCAGATTGCCCGGCAGACGGTCCTTCAGCATGTAGTAGGGATAGTCGAAATTCTCCTTCACGTACTCCCAGCCGGCCGAGAGGGTCTTTCGCTGCGGACTGAACAGCTCCTTCCAAGGGTTCGGAGTCCCGGTGATCGCATCGCGTGCCATCATGGCTCCCAACGTGCCGAAGGTCATCCCGTTCCCGGAAAAACCGGTGGCGACGAACTGGCGTTCAGCCGTCTCGCCGATGAAGGGAAGACGGTCGTAGGTTTCGATCACCTGGCCGGACCAGCGCGCGTAGGGCTGCGAGCGAGGCCACCAGGCCATCAAGGTTTGCTCCAACTGGCGAAATCGATCGAAGGGATCGCGGGCCTGGCCGGTCTTATGATCGTTGCCGCCGAAAATGGCGCGACAATCGTCCCCCAGCCGATCGATACGGAGGTAGTAGTACGGCTCCGAGGTATCCCAGAACAACGATTCACGCAGCGAGCTATAGGGCAGACGCGCGGCGATCGCGTAGGTCGAGTAGGGAGCGAGCTTCGATTGGAGCAGCGTCGCGCTGGCAAAACTGCTCTTGCCCGTCCAGGGCGTGTGGGTGGCGATTACCACGTGGCCGCACGAGATCTTGTGCCCGCCCGAGCGGACCCCCAACGGCTGGTCAACGACTTCCTCGGCCTGACTGTCCTCGAAGATGAAGCTGCCGTCGCCGTCGATGCGTTGCACGAGCGTGGCAAGATACTTGAGCGGATGGAACTTCGCCTGGTTGGCAAAGCCCACTCCTGGCCGCCGGACGATCGGCACGCTGTCGAGGTATTCGGCCTCGAAACCGAGTTCCCGCGCGAGCTGCGCGTCGGCCTGCAGGCTGGACCGTTCGTCGGTGACGCCGTGTAGTGCGCTGTGCAGGAACCCTGGCACCGACTGGAATTCGCACTCGATTTCTTCCTCCGCCACGATTCTTGCGATCTGCTCGAGGGCGGCCTGACCCGCGGCCCAGGCCGCTTGCGCGCCGGTACGGCCAAAGCTCTCGACTGCGGCCGTTAGGCGCAGATCGGTCACGTAGCTGAGATGCGCCGTGGTGAAACCGGTTTCCGCTCCGCCGCAACGACCTTTTTCCAGTACCGCCACGCGCAGACCAGACTGCTTCAACAGATAAGCCGTGGTGAGACCGGCAATGCCGCCGCCGACGATGACCACGTCGACCGCATGGTTGTCGGTGACGCGTGGAAACTGCGGCAGGCGTTCGTATTTCCAGAAGGGGGTATCCATCGCTGACTCCTCGTTCCGTGACGTGGCGGATGCTTGTGCTCCCAGAGGGATGGACTCAACCGCCTGACGCAGACACATAAAGCAATCGGTGTGCCGAGCGCGCGGCGCGACAAGACGAGGAAATGGCAGAAGCACATCGGTGTCCGCGCGCCGACCAGGCACGTCGCAGCGCACCCGAATTGGTCGTAACGCGCTCACGCCATCCGTAGCGCGCGAGGATCGATCCGCACTAGGTGGAGGCGTTCAAATCGCCTTCGCGCGCCTGGCCCAAACAGGTTTCGATGATCTGTCCGAGCTCGGTGAAATCGACCGGCTTCGCCAGCACGCGGGACATGCCTGCATCGACCGCCGAGTAGACCGTCTCGAGCCGGGCGTGCGCGGTCACAAAGACTCCCAGCAGATGAGGAGAGATGCGCCGCGCGGCTTGAAAGAACTCGATCCCATTCAACCCCGGCATCTGGTAGTCGAGCACGGCGAGCTCGAAGGGTTGTCCGCGCACCTTCTCCAGGGCGGCCACACCGTCGGGGGCGGTATCGACGTCGTAACCGAGCTCGCTCAGCTTTTTTGCCATCACGGCGCGAAGCTGCGGATCGTCATCAACGACTAGGATCTTCGTGGCTTCCACCTGGCAGGCTCCGCGCGCTACGATTCGGGAAACAGGAACGACCCATGCATCGAGTACCGATCCACACGGTCAACGATCAGAAAGGTTGCCAGTTAAAGAGCAATGATCGTGCCGACCGCCTAACTTTCCATATCCCACTTAAAGTGTGGAAGTTCAGGCCTTAAGTGCTTGTTCGGACTCACGAAGCGGACGCGCGCTTGGTTTTCAACAAACCACACTGGTCGCGCAGAAACCACTAAGGTGTTGCCGCTGTACAATGGCGTGCCGGGTGAGATGGAACCCGACTGGGCGATCAGAAGTCCTTTTGGCGGTTAAGAGTTATGCACATCGACGTCAATCGAAAGAATAGATTTCGGTCTGTGGCACGGATTCTGCGTCGGACGGACTTCTGTTTCGCTGTCTGGCGCGTCGGACAGCCATTATAACGGGAGCGGCCAACGGTTTGCGTCGAGCAAGCCAATTTGTCCTGCCGTGCTGACCACGAGCAAGCGGGTGCAAAACGAAATGTCTTCTACGAGTAGTTCGTTGGCAGAGCCGAGTGACCGGCTCAATCTGAGCAGCGATCAAGCCCCCCTGGCAGCTTCCTCGAATCCCCCACCTTTCCGCAGAACCATGTCCACGATTCTTGTGATCGATGACGACCCGGCGATGCAGCAGGTGTTCACCCGGCTCCTGAGCGACGAGCAGATCTCGGTGATGGTGGCCGAATCGACGAACCGCGGCCTGCAACTGCTCGAAGAGCAGCGGCCCGACGTCGTTTTGCTCGATATCATGTTGCCCGACGCCTCCGGACTCGACACGTTCAAGCATATTCGCGAGCGCGATCCCCATTTGCCGGTGATCTTCATCACCTCGGATCAGACGAGCGATACCGCCATCGAGGCGATGCGTTTGGGTGCCTTCGAGTATCTGACCAAGCCACTCAACTTTCCACGCGTGCGACAGATCATCGCCCAGGCGATCGAGATCCGCCGCTTGATGCGTGTGCCCGTCGCGATGGGGCCAGATGGCGAAGACGACGGTGAAACGAGCGATCTGCTCGTTGGCCGCTGTGCCGCCATGCAGGAAGTGTACAAGCAAATCGGCCGCGTCGCCTCGCAGAATCTCACGACGTTGATCTACGGCGAGAGCGGCACGGGCAAGGAATTGATCGCCCGGGCGATCTACCAGCATAGCTCGCGCGCCTCCGGACCGTTCCTGGCCGTCAACTGCGCGGCGATCCCCGAGCCCCTGCTCGAAAGCGAACTCTTCGGCCACGAAAAAGGGGGCTTCACCGGGGCCGACAGCCGCCGCATCGGCAAGTTCGAGCAATGCTCCGGAGGCACGTTGTTCCTCGACGAGATCGGCGACATGACGCCCCTCGTCCAGAGCAAAGTACTGCGCGTGCTGCAAGAACAGCAATTCGAGCGCGTCGGCGGCAACCAGACGATCACCACCGACGTGCGTATCCTGGCGGCGACGAATCGCGATCTCGAGGCCATGGTGACCGAGGGGACCTTCCGCGCCGACTTATACTACCGACTCACCGGATTCACGATCTCGCTTCCTCCGCTCCGCGATCGGGGGGACGACCTGATTCTGCTGACCAAACACCTGCTGCGCCGGCTAGGTCCGCAGCTCGGCAAGAACGTCACCGACATTGCGCCGCAGACGATCGAAATGCTCAAATCCTACGACTGGCCTGGCAACATTCGCGAATTGCAGAATGTGGTCAAGCAGGCGATTCTGCGTTCGACCGGTCCGGTGCTGCTGCCGCAGTTTCTCCCCCCTGAGGTGACCGCCAAGAAACGCACACAGACGGCGGCGCCGCAGGCCGCTGCCTCGAGCCCCCTCGAGACGTTCGTCGGAGAACGCTTGCAGGCCGGCTCGACGCGACTGTACGAAGAGGCCCTCGAGTTCCTCGAACGGCGTCTGTTGACTCAGGTGCTGCAACAGACGCACGGCAACCAGTCGCAGGCTGCCAAGATCCTGGGGATCACCCGCGGCAGCCTGCGCAACAAGATTCGCCGACTCGGCATCACGCTCGACTTCGTCGTCGGCGTCAGCAATGCCGAACCATCGACGAATCATCATCCACGCCCCGCCGAGACTTCACCGCCGGACGAATAAGTACCGTCGCGGGATGAAGACCTCGGATTACCAGAGCATGCAGCATAAAGGATCGGCGGTGATGGAAGGCTCTGGTGCTTCGAAGCAGGCTTGCAATCCCCAAGTGGCCATCGAGCGACTCGGTGGCGATGTCGAAATCTACAAAGATCTCTTATACGCCTTATTTCAGGGCGTCTCGGGACAATACGCGGCGCTCGAAACCGCCGTGCAAAACGACGATGCAGCCGCCATGCATTACAGCGCGCACGCCGTGAAAGGGCTGGCGGCTACCTGCGGCGCCGAACGCGTCGCCGAGTGCGCTCACGAGCTCGAGGATCTCGGACGCGCCCGGGTTACGACGGGGGCGCAGAAAGTCCTGTCCGACCTGCAGCACGCCATGCAGTCTGCGGAACAAGAGTTGGCGACCTATCTCGATCGTGGCGCGTCGTCTCGCTAGCGTCCCAATTTATTCCGCCACTTATTCCGCCATGTCTGTCTCGAGGGTGCCTTGGCGAACGCCGTTTGTGCTAAGGCCATATTGATTGTGGCTGCGCTCAACATGAAGGCGTCCGTGCCACTCAACCTTACGCCCCACGAGCAAGGCGATGCGAAACTCGTCGGTAAGATCGTTGGCATGCCACGTGCATGAGCAAGAGTACGACCAAGCGCCCTGCAGCGCGACGTTCGAGCTGCGACGCGCTCGAACTCCGACAAGGACAGAAACCATGGGAACGATCCTGCTCATCATTCTGGTGCTGCTGTTGCTGAGCGCCCTGCCAACCTGGCCCTATAGCCGTCGTTGGGGCTATTACCCGAGCGGCGGCTTGGGCCTCGTTTTAATCATCATTCTGGTGCTCGTTCTGCTCGGCGGCATTTAACGGCACTTGTCCGCCTCCTGCTCCGCAGTCAGGCTCAAGACGTGGCTGCGGAGCCGCTCGCTCGGCATCGCGTTTAGTCCACGGCAGCACCACCTCGCCACATTTCCATCTCCGTTCCTCTGGCGCATAGAAAAACCGCGTCGATTGGCTGGGGAGCCAGGCGACGCGGTTCGCGACCGTCGCTTTTTTGTCGGGCAACGTATCACTACGCTACCGGACCACGCATACGGCCACTAATCAGGCTCACGAGGAACAACACCAGGAACACCACGAACAGAATTCGCGCGATACCTGCTGCCGCGACGTAAATGCCGGTGAAACCAAACAAGCCCGCCACGAGGGCGACGACCAGGAATACCAGGGCCCAGTGCAACATGATGAAACTCCTTAGGACGGGTTAGGTGGTTCGCAGTCGTTACCGAATGTCTCAGCACGCGACGCGCGACCTTCACCCAGCGATTAATGCACGTGGCGTGCCAGTGGGTGAATTCCTCTGCTTCCAATAGGATTTCAATCCGTGGGCAGTCGCACCCACTGAGGGCCTGCTCACCAGCAGCCGTTGAAGCAGAATCGCTACCCCTCGGGCAGGGCGATCGGCTCGCTGCCGGCGGCGGCCAGAATCTCCTCGGCCTGACGCAGGTGCGCTTCGGGATGCTCGCTCATATCTTCGGCCGCCACGATGATCTTTCCCTCTTGCACGGCCTGGCTGTAGTAGTTGGCCAGTTCTTTTTCGATGCCGCGGGTCATCATGGCTCCAACCAGACCACCTAGGATTCCGCCCGTCCAGGTGGCGAGACCACTACTCGCGAGCACGAGCCCCGGGTCGCCTCCGCTGGCCAAAGTCCCCCCAAATGCGGCCAGGCCGCTCAGCGTCGCGCCGATCACGCCCCCCGTCGAGGCAAACAAGGGAGTAGAGCTGCCCGACGGGTGCTGATGTTCGAAGTTGCGCAGCGAGGAAACCTTCTCTTCGTCGGAACAAACCACGGTGATCTGATCTTCGGTGAAACCCGCCTGGAGCAATCCACGAATCGCGGTGTGAACGTTAGCCACCGAATCAAAGATCCCCACACGAATCGGACGAGGTAGTGTAGTGGACATAGGTAGCGCCTTTCCCGAAAAAGTGCGCGTCCCCCGATAGGTGTTACTCGCGATGACGCGCCTATGAACTGAATGGAACACCGCCTCTTCCAGAGAAGCAAAGCGAGTGCCGGTGTCGCAGAGGGGGGAAGCGAACGCGCCGCGGGGAGAGGACAACTTCGTACCGAGCCCGCTCGCGCGCCAGGCCTGATACTTGGCAAGTTCATGAAAAAAGACAGTTGCCCGCAGCGAAGACTCTGCGTAAACTTTCGGTGGAGCTGGCAAGGGTCGCAAGACCTTTGCTTCCTCTGGTCGCTGGTTCCTGCCCCGCCAGCGGCCTTTTTTATGCGCCGCTCCCGGCCGGCGCATTTGGCAGCAAGCGTAGCGCGTTACTTCGTCTACGCTACCGCTTCCTTCAGCAGATTCACTCCCTCTTCAGGACGTTCCGCGCGTTTGGCCTGAGCCTGCAACTCGCGCGTTTCGCTCGCGAGTCCTCCTTCGGCGAGTCTGCCCCGACATCGCGTGCGAGCCTCAACGCGCGCTGGCGCTGCGCGTACCGTGTCGAACACAGCGGAACAGGATTTGCTTTCCAACAAATCAGCGCGGCTCCGCGGACGTCACTGGCCAAGCCAGAGCGTCCCGCGTCGAGCCGGCCACCACCACTCCCCCCTCTGAAAGGTTCCTCCCATGCGACGCCTGCTCATCATCATCCTGCTGATCGCCGGAATGTTTTATTTGGGTTGGCTTTCCTTCCGAAATGACGACGGCACCTCGACGATTCAACTGAACAAGGACGAAGTGAAGGCCGACGCCGATAAGGCGATCGAAAAGACCAAAGAGGTCCTTCACGAGGGAGCCGACGCCGTCAAACAGGCGGTCGACTCCTCGAGCAGCACGCGCTAGGCCTCGTGGCTTCTCAGCGATCAGCCTGATTCGCCCAACACCACCGGAGCGACTTCACGTGCTACACAATCCTCTCGATTCCACGACCGGTATCGGCGATGTGACCGTGGCGGTGAATCCTCCCGCCGCGACTTCGCGTGCAAAGTCCAAGAAAAAGAAATCGGTAGCGAACGAAGCACGGCCGCCACGTAAAAAACGCAAAGGGGCCAAGCGGTCCGCTCGATCGGATCGCGACGAGGAAGAGGATGACTCCGACCAGGAGTCGATCGCCGTGAAGGGAGAGCAGAAAGAACGCGCATCGGCCGACAAGTCGGAATCCAAGGAGGCCGCCGCGGAGGATGACCAGAGCGAAGACAACGAGGACCATCTGGCGCCCCCTTCCAAGATCCTGGTACTCGATATTGGCGGCACCAAGCTGAAGGCGCTCGCCACGGGACACACCGAGCCGCGCAAGATGACCTCGGGCAAGCGACTCACGCCCGCCAAAATGGTGAAGGCCGTGCAAGAGTTGGCGGTCGGCTGGGAATACGAGGCCATCTCGATCGGCTTCCCAGGGCTCGTCGGAGAAAACGGACCGCGTTCCGAACCGGGCAACCTCGCGTCGGGCTGGGTCGGCTTCGATTTCACGGCGGCCTTCGGCATGCCGGTGCGCATCATCAACGATGCCTCGATGCAGGCGCTCGGCAGCTATGAAGGAGGACGCATGTTGTTTCTTGGCTTGGGCACCGGACTCGGTTCCGCGCTCATCGCCAACAACGTGCTCATCAATCTCGAACTGGGGCAACTTCCCTATCGCGACGAGCGCAACCTCGGCGAGACGCTGGGGCGTCGCGGCATGACGCAACTCGGCAAGAAGGATTGGCGCGCCGCCATTGCCGAGATCGTGCCGGCGCTGATGGGCGCCTTCGCCGCGGACTACGTCGTGCTAGGAGGGGGAAATTCCAAGGAAGTAAAGCTCCTGCCCCCCGGCGCGCGCATGGGGCACAACCTTACGGCATTTCGTGGCGGATTCCGCTTGTGGCACGTCGATGACGTGCGCACTCAGTGGGGCGACGTCTCGCTACCCGGCGCCTCAGCCGCCTCGGGAGAATGGCGTTTGGTCTAACGAGCATCAAACGGCACGTTCTTTTGCTTCTCGCATCGCAACCCATGCGCATCCATTTCGTTTGAAACGCTACCCAAAGTGCGTAAGCCGCTCCGGAGGGGTATTGATGCGTCACGGGGTCTACACGCGTAGACAGACAGCGCTGGTACGTCGACGACGGCCGGCTCAAGGCAAGAACTTGCGCAGGTGTATCACGCGGGACGATTCCTCGTAGCCCAGCGCGAGGTGCGAGCGGAAGCTGATTTCGTTCCCCAGCACCGCGTCTGAAGCCATCTCCCGGCAGCCATTCTCTTTCGCCCAATGTTCGGCGGCGTGTACCAGCGCGCGCCCCCAACCCTGGCGGCGCAGTTCTTCGTCGATGTACCAACCTTCGATGTAGCCGACGGGATGCGTTTCGCAATCTTCGGCGTAGGGACGCAACGACGCTTCGAGAAATCCCCCCAACCGCAACTTATCGCAAACGACCACCAAGACGACCAGCCCCGAGTCCTGGCCGACGACGCCGAGATAATTGCCCATCTCGACGAGGTGCTTTTCTTCCGACACCTGGGGCCAAAGTGCTTTTCGCATCCGCAGCCACTCGACACGATCCCCATGCTCCACGGTGCGCAGCCGTGGATAGGTCGTGGGGCTGGCAATCGGCGTGCTCGCGCGGGACATACGCCGCTCCGATTTACTTCATACGCTCGTAGGTCGATTTGCCGCTGTCGGGAAAAACGTCGGCGGCGCCACCACTGGCCAGAAACTTGGAGATCTTATCGGCACGGTCGGTGATGACCACGCGTTTGAGACGTCCCGCTTCGCGCTCGACGGTACCGCCGAGCTTACCCGCCTCGATCGCGGCGGCCGTCGCCTCGTTGTTCATGTCCCAAACGTCGAGTCGATTGCCGTCGAGCTGGTACTTCAGAAAGAAATAGCCCGTCGGCAGCCTGTGCGGCTTGCCGGGTTCAGGATCGGGAACGCAGGTCGCATAGCTCTGGCCCTCGATCTCGGTCACGAAGAAGCGGAAGCCAAAGGGCTTCGTCAGCCGGATGCTGCCCGGTTGCGTCGCCTGCGCGGCGCCGTTGTGTGTCACGAGCAAGAACTGCATCAACCCCGCCTCTGGCGGCTGCGCGGGATCGACCGAAGTATCGACGCCAGCCCCGATATGAACATAACTCACGTCCCCCGAGGCGTTCGACATCGTCCACAGGCCGTACAACTCGGGCACCTGCGGCGAGGTGTCTGGATCGGAAAGCGCATGTTTCGACTCGACGCAAGCGGCCGTCGTCAGCAGGCAGAGAGCCAAGAGAGATGCGAACCAAAGTTTGTGCTTCGTGATCATGGCAGGTGCTCCCCTCGAGGGTGACGGATTTCGTTCACGTACAAACAACGGCATTTTTCCCAACCGCAGGCTGGCAGTCGCAGTCGGCAGTTCATTCCCAATACAGAAGGCTCGCTCTCCCTAGAATTATAACGCGCCGCCGAGGTGAACTGTGAAACATGCTTCCGCGGATTGGCCTGCCATGACCGGCCCCAGCACTGCCCGGCCCGCCCCGTCCTCCGCAGCCCTCAACCGACGAAAGGGCTGCTCGAAACGCCGAACTCCCCCTTCACGGATGCCCGGAAGGATTGCTCCTCGCTAAGGCGCTCCACGACACTCGTCCACTCATAGGAATTTTCTATCGATACAACATCAGAGTTCTATTTGTTCAGCATGGACGAGACTCCGATGATGACCGTGAGAGAAAAAAGTGCCAATGCGTCACGACCGAGACGTAGTCCGCCTAGGGAGCAATGAATGCAAAAGCTGATCACCGGACTCCACCAATTCCAGCAAAATGTCTTTGGCGAGCATCGCGATTTGTTCGAGCGTCTGGCGGCTGGTCAGCAACCCGAGGCCCTCTTCATCACCTGCTCCGATTCGCGCATCAATCCGAATCTGATCACCCAGACCGAACCGGGCGAACTGTTCATTCTGCGAAATGCGGGCAACCTCATCCCCCCCTATGGCGCGCCCGGCGGCGGCGAGGCCGCCACGATCGAGTTCGCGATCAAGGGACTCGGCATCCGCGATATCATCGTTTGCGGGCATTCGCACTGTGGCGCGATGAAGGCCCTCATCCAGCCCGAGCTGTTGACCGAAATGCCGACGCTCACCGAATGGCTGCGTCACGCCGAGGCCACCCGGCAAATCGTCCGCGAGAAGTACGCGGACCGAACGGGACGTGCCAAACTCATGACCACGATCGAAGAAAACGTGCTCGTGCAGTTGGAAAACCTGCGCACTCATCCGGCCGTTGCCGCGCGACTGGCTCAGGGCACGCTCAACCTGCACGGTTGGGTCTATAAGCTCGAGACGGGCGAGGTGTTCTACTACGACAGCGAGTCCGGCCAGTTCCTGCCGCTGGGCGCCGAAGGCGTCACCGAGCCGCAGAACGCCTCCAGTCTCGCGATTTAGGCCCGACGCGCCTCGGGCCGCAACCGGTCGTCCTGGCTTGTGGATCCGGCGCTCGTCGTCCGGCTGAACGCGCCGAGGGAGCCTCTCGTGCTTGCTTTGCTCCCCGGCCATCGGCTAGCCTCTGCGTGACCCTGCCTTGTCACCGCAGTCAGGACCCGAGCCTTGGCCGAGTATCCCAAAGTCGCGCAATTGAAGAGCGTGGCCGCGCTGCGCGCGCGGCTCGCCGAGCTGGGCCAGGACCTGCCGATCGACGAGTCGATCCTGCGGGCCAGTGAAGACTCGCCCCTGGCACAGCCATTGACGATCGGCACGATGCACGTCGGAAATCGTTGGTGCATCCATCCCATGGAAGGCTGGGATGCCAATCTCGACGGCACGCCGTCCCCCCTGACACTGCGCCGCTGGCGTCACTTCGGGCGCAGCGGCGCCAAGCTCATCTGGGGTGGAGAGGCCGCCGCCGTGCAGCACGATGGTCGCGCCAATCCGAATCAAACGCTCGCCACGCCCGAAAATCGTGCCGGTCTCGCGCAATTGCTGGCGACGCTCACCGAGGAACATCACGCTCGCTTCGGCACGACCGACGATCTGCTGGTCGGCCTGCAGCTCACGCACTCGGGCCGCTTTTGCCGTCCCACCGGAGCGCGCCTCGAACCGCGCATCGCCTACCATCATCCGCTGCTCGACGCGAAGTTCGGCATCGATCCCGCGGACGACCGTGTGGTGTGGACCGATGACGAGCTCGAGCGATTGATCGATCGCTATGTCGCCGCGGCGGGTCTCGCGCACGACGTTGGCTTTCGCTTCGTCGACGTCAAGGCGTGTCACGGCTATCTGCTGCACGAGTTCTTGAGCGCCCGCACCAGGCCAGGACGCTTCGGCGGAGATCTGGCCGGTCGCACGCGCGTGCTGATGACGATCATCGAGCGTGTGCGGCTGGAGTACCCCGGCCTCATGGTCGGGGTGCGGCTGAGCGCGTTCGACACCGTGCCCTACGTGACCAGCCGCGAAGTGGGCCGGCCGATGGAGTACGGGTCCTACTTGCCGTACCACTACGGCTTCGGCTGCCGTGCCGACGATCCGCGTGAGCTCGACCTGACCGAGCCGCTCGAGCTGCTCCGCCGCCTGCAACAAGCGGGCGTGGTCGCGGTGAACGTTTCGTGCGGCAGTCCCTACTACAATCCCCACGTGCAGCGGCCGGCGATCTTTCCGCCCAGCGATGGTTATCAGCCCCCCGAAGATCCGCTGGTGGGGGTCTGCCGACAAATCCACGCCACGCGTGCCCTCAAGCAAGCGCTCCCCGATCTGCCCCTGGTCGGCACCGGCTATTCCTACCTGCAAGACTATCTGCCCCACGTCGCCCAGGGGGTCGTGCGGGCAGGCTGGGTCGATGCCGTCGGATTAGGCCGCATGGTGCTGTCGTATCCCGATCTGCCCGCCGCATCGCTCGCCGAAGGGCTTCTCGCGCGGAAGCTCGTCTGCCGCACCTTTAGCGATTGCACCACGGCGCCGCGCAACGCACTACCCTCGGGGTGCTACCCGCTCGATGCGTATTACAAGGCCTTGCCCGAGGCCGACCAGCTCGCCGCGGCCAAACAGCGAATCAAAGCCACCGGTCCGACCGGCCATTAGGCAGGCCGGCATGTGGTAGTTAGCTCTCTCCCACGACGGGAGATTCGAGCGTGCCGATGCCCTCGATCGAGGCATAGAGCGTGTCGCCCGGCTTGAGGAATGTCCCCTTGGCGCTACCGACGCCCGCGGGCGTGCCGGTCGAGATGATGTCGCCCGGCTCGAGCGTAACGATGCTCGAGATGAACTCGACGACCTGCGCCACGCTGAAGATCTGTTGCGCGGTCGAGGCGTCCTGCTTCAAATCATCGTTCACGCGCAGCTTCAGCTCGAGCTTTTGCGGATCGGGAAGATCGGCCGCCGACGTGATGCACGGGCCGCAAGGGCAGAAGCTGTCGTGCCACTTGCCGTGCAGCCAGTCGAAGAACTTGTCCTTTTCGCGCTCGACGCGATGCGGATTCGGCCGGAATTTTCGATTCGAGATATCGTTGACCACGGTGTAACCCGACACGTAATCGAGCGCCTGGTCGGCCGAGACCCCTTTGGCCTGGCGACCGATCACGACGGCGAGCTCCAACTCCCAATCGATCGCATAGGGAGAGACGCTCGGAATCAGCACGGGCTTGCCCGGGTCGGTCAGCGTGGTGCTGGGCGGCTTCATGAAGACGTAGGGGAACGTGGTCTCCCGTTCGGTGGCCTTGCCACCTCCTTCTTGAATGTGCTCGTTGTAATTGCCGGCCAGCAGGAAGAGCTTGTTCGGCCGGGGAATCGGCACGAGCAGTTGCACGTCGGCCGTGGCGAGCTTGGCCGGAGCGGGTAGATTGCCTTCGCTCCGTGCCACCCAATCGGCCAACTTGCGAACGGCGGCGTGCGCCGTGCCGTCGGGGGGCAACAGGGCAAGCAGGTCATCCCCCGCCGGCAGCGAAAGTTCCTCATGCGTGGCATCGGTGTAGGCCTTGGCGCCGGCGGCCAGTGGTACCAGGTACTTCTCGTTGTACAACGCCGCTTGCGCCGTGCCACCTTGCGTAAATCGACAGACTCGCATGAGCTTCAACCCTCGCCTTGCGCTCGACTTTCCCTGGAGAACCTGTGCCCAACAGCGTATCGCCTCAGAACGTCCTCTCGCAAGAGACTGGCAACGTAGGAATTCCAACCGCAGCAAGCCAGAGACTACCACCCGGGCCTGATTCCCCCGCCACCATCTTTGCGTGCCTGCGCCTTTACGCTAAAACCCTGTTGCCTTGAAGCACTCTAGCAATCCGTTGAAAAACTCAACGGACTGCGACATCGCAGGGATGCGATGACAAAATAGCGACGTCAGTCGTTATTTTGCGAGCCGTGTGGAGCTTTGCTCCGCACTTGGCGAGGTTGAAAAAAGCCACGAGGGCATTTTTCAACAGGCTGCTAGAGCGAAGGAACTCGCGTGATCGCTCCCACCACCGATGCCGGCCAGGCCCCGCGCCAATTGATGAAGCTTGTCACCGGCGGCTGGGTCGCGCAGACGATCTCGGTCGCGGCCAGGCTGGGCCTTGCCGATTTGCTGGCCGAAGGGCCCCGTTCGGCAAGCGAGCTGGCAGCGGAAACCAATGCGCATCCGCGTTCGCTCTACCGCCTGCTGCGCGCGCTGGCGGTCGTTGGCGTCTTCGAGGAATTGTCCGACGAGCAGTTTCAGCTCACGCCGTTGGCAGAGTTGCTGCGCACCGACGCGTCCCACTCGCTACGTTATGCCGCCATCATGCTCGGCGAGAACCATCACTACGGCGCCTGGGGCAATCTCCTGGGCGCGGTGCAAAGTGGAGGCATCGCCTTCAACGAGACCTTCGGCGTGCCGGTGTTCGACTACTTCCAGGCCCATCCGGAAGCGGCCGACGTCTTCAATCGCGCCATGACGGAACTGTCGAGCAATGTCCACGTGGCCGTCGTCGATGCCTACGATTTCACGCCGTTCGAAACGATCGTCGACATCGGCGGAGGGCACGGCGCCTTGTTGAGCGCCATCCTGCGAGCCAACCCCAAGCTACGGGGCGTCCTGTTCGATCAACCCGACGTCGTCGCCGGGGCCGAACCTCACCTCGAGGCGCGCGGCGTGGCCGAGCGTTGCCACACGGCTCCGGGCGATTTCTTCCAGTCCGTGCCCGCGGGGGGAGACGCCTACCTGCTGGCGACGGTGATTCACGACTGGACGGACGAGCAGAGCGTGCAAATCCTGCGCAACGTGCGTCGCGCGATACGCCCCAACGGCCGGCTCCTGCTCGTCGAGCAAGTCTTGCAAGGGCCGAATGCCGATGACTTCGGCAAGTTCGCCGATCTGAACATGCTGGTGATGACCGGCGGCGGCGAACGGACCGAGGCCGAGTTCCGCGAATTGTACGCCCGCGCAGGCTTCGAGTTGCTGCGCATCGTCCCAACCCGTTCGTCGAGTGCCGTGATCGAAGGGGCGCCGGTCGATTAGGCGCACTCCGCGCACAAGTTGCTCAACCGAACAGAAACGCCCGCCGAAGACTCGGCGGGCGTTCGTGTTTCACCCCTCGTTCAGCCCGCATTGCTTAAAAACGCAGTCTGCTCGACGAATTATCCTCTCGGATAGGGCTGCCTTCGACTTCCGGTCCTTTCGGCAGACCGGCGACCGACTCCTCGCCGTGTTGGCCGTCGCCGTAGTCGGCCGCCTTGGCGACCTTGCCGTTTTCCTGCCACCAGAACCAGCGGCCTTGCTGATGCCCGGCCAGGAAGTCCCCCTGCGACGACTTCTGACCGTTCTGATGCCACCAGCTCCAGCGGCCATGTTGCTTGCCATCCTTGTAGAAGCCTTCGAGCGACTTCTGACCGTTCTGGTACCACCAGGTGAACTTGCCCGACTCGATGTCGTTTACGAATTCACCTTCGAGCTGTACCTGCCCATTGGCATACCAACTGGTCCAGGGGCCGTGGCGCTGATCCTTGCCGGTGGCCTTATAGGCGGCCAGCTTGGCCCGCCACCAGTCGTCCGGAGTTTCGACCACGTGCTGGGCATGCAGATACATGCCCTCGGTCTTCTTCCGGTCGCCTTCGTAGTAGGCCACCTTCGGCGCCAGACGACGACCTTGTTGAAACGTATCTTTCACGACGATCGTGGCATCGGGGCGCCATTCGGTCCAGGCCCCCTCGACCAGCCCGTGGTCGTATTGAATCTCGCGCATCATCTGGCCACTGGCAAACCACCAGGTCTGCTTGCCGTGGCGCAGGCCATCGGTGAATTCGAAGTGGCAGATTTTGCGCTGCTTGGCGTCGAAGATCGTCCAGGCGCCGTGCAGCTTGCCCTGGTGGAAGTTCGCCTGCGAGACGAACGGCCCTTCATACTGGTTGAAAGGAGCCTGGCCAAACAACTCGGCCTCGCCCGCACGATACCAGCGGTTCCAGACCCCTTCGCGCTGACCGTTGGTATATTCACCCTCGGCCAGCAGCGTTCCCTTCTCGTCCCACATCTTCCAGGGACCGTGGTTCAGATAGTTGCCGTCTTTGTCCTGCGCGACGCGGCGTTCGATCTTCACCGCGCCAGAAGGAAAGCGTTCTTGAATCAGTTCCGAGGTGGCCTCGTTCACCTCGACCTCGGCCACTTCGTCACCGCTCTCGGTGGCCTCGGCCACGGGCAATTGCTCCGCGGTAAGGTCCGCAGGCAGCACAGCCGGCTCGTCGGCCCACGCACCCAGCGGCAACGTCAGTGCCGACGTGCATGTCCCCAACATCAGCAGTTTGCGAATCCAAGCGGTATCGCGGGCCATGATCACTGCACTCCTTTGCGAACCCAACTCTTCCCTGTTGCACGCCGTCTCTGTTTCAACGGCAATCATGCTCCAGCCGGTATACGTGGTACACGGCTAGAGTTCTCTTCGTCCAGCAAAGGCCGGAAATCGAATACGGGGCCCCCACGCGGCAGCGTCGACGCTACCGGCCGAATTTCGCAGATTTGTGCAAGTCGCCAGAAAATGGGGGCTCTGCAAAAAATTTATCGATCCAGGATTCGACGTGAGACTGGTGTCACTCTCGCCGCTTGGAAAGCTGCGCAGTTTAGTCCATCCCTGCCGGCCGGATTGGGAAAGCCCGCCATTTCGGAGTGTCGACGAACTCCCTGTAACAGATGCCCACACGTTGCGCCTCGCACCTTATCGCCAGTAGCGTCCTATACGAGTTGGAACGCCTACCAAAACCACTTTTTTCGGGGAGCAATCGACCGATGGGCCTCCAAGAAAACCTTGCCGCCGCCAAACAGGCCATCGCCTACGTGGCCTCGAAGATGGACATCGGGGCGTCGAACCAGATCGACATGTACCGCGTCTGGGCCCTGGACGAAAAGTCCCTCTTCACGATGAAGAATCAATGCGTCGGCCAGGTACGATCGCAGGTCACTGCCTCCGACTGGCCGGGCATCCTCTCGCAAGCGACAACGGCCGCCGAACGACTCGGCTGCGGCAATTGCGGCGAGCAATCGGCGATCGCCTTCAAGTTCCTCGAGCGCATGGGCATTCGGCCGATCGAGTTCTGCCAGCGAAGTCTCGATGGACATCAGTTTGTCATGATCGGCCGCAGCCCAAAAGCCACCGTCGATAACATCTCGACCTGGGGAACCGATGCCGTCATTTGCGATCCCTGGGATCGGATGCAGGCTTATCCGGCAGCGCAGATCCAGGTGAAACAATTCGGCACGGGCAAAAAGGACGCCTACGCCCTCCACTGGCTTGACTAACCTGGCGGTATGTTCCGACTGCCCCCAGAAGCTGCCGCAGGTTTGACATCCCGCGCCGCTCGGCCAGCCTGGCAATCGGAGTCGTAAGGCATTGCCGGAACGGCCATTTCACGACGACCGGCCGACTGCCTGTCGCAATCGCGTACCTGGGCTGGCTATAATCGGACTCCTCAGTGCGGCTTTCGCTGCTTGCTCTCCCGAAGCAGGGGCAAACGGCGCCGCACCTTACTATGCCACCAGGAGCCCACGCCCATGCTCGCTCGACACGCCTCGTTCTCCGCGCTCGCCTTGATTCTCGCCGCCAGTTCGCTGGCAACCTCTTCGAGCCTGGCCGCCGATAAAGTAAAGCTCTTCAACGGCAAGGATCTCTCGGGCTGGAAGACGTTCATCGACCCCAGCAAGAAGAACGTGAAGCCCGAGGACATCTGGTCGATTGAGGATGGCGTCATCAAGTGCAAGGGAAAGCCGGTTGGCTACCTGCTGAGCGAGGATGAATACGACAACTACATCCTCCGCTTCGAGTGGCGCTGGCCCGACGCCGACGGCATGGGGGGCAACAGCGGCTGCTTCGTCCACGTCGTGGGCGAAGACAAGATCTGGCCCAAGGGGGTCGAGGCCCAATTGATGGCCGATCACGCCGGCGATTTCTGGCTCGTCGACGGTGCGCAGCTCACGATCGACGCCGACCGGCAGGACAAGGGAACTCCGCGTCATTACTACCGCACCAAAGACGGCGTCGAAAAGCCGCGCGGCGAATGGAATCAGTACGAGATCACCTGCGACGGCGATAAGATCACGCTGGTCATCAATGGCCAGGAAGTGAACGTGGGTACGAACTCGGAGTTGACCAAGGGCCGCATCCTGTTGCAGTCGGAAGGGGCCCCGATCGAATTCCGCAACATCGAGCTCGAGCCACTCAAGAAGTAGCTCGTTCGACCGCTAATTCTGCTGCGTCGGCTGGGCAGCCGGCGGCGGAACACGCCGCTGGCTCCAGCTTCGCAGGGCATTCAGCGTCTCGTCGGTCATCGGCCGCGTACGTACGAATGTTTGCCGCTGCGCACGCGGTGCCGCGGCGCCGGCTGGTGGAGTCGCGGCGTCGGGCGCGGGCACTGCCGGCGCGGCGCCGGCCGGAGGCATGACGGAGCTGTCGGGTGGCGCGCCCAGCGACGGGGGCGGCACGGGCGGAGCACCAGGTTCAAGCGGCGGCCCGCTACCAGGAACGGTCGGCGGGGCATTCGACGGAATCGCCGGTGGGGCAGGGGGCGTGGCCGGCGCCGTGCCGTTCTTCTTCGACTGCTTCGCTACAGCTTCTTGCACCGCGCGATCGACCAGGTTGAACAAGAAAGCCAACCGAGCCTGCACGTCGAGATCTTCGACCGACACGGCCAGCACCAGCGAACGGTCGATCATCGCCAGCGACGCGAGCCACTCATCGCGGGCATAGAGCATGCGCGCGCAGCGATAATACCGCTCGGAAGCGAGCAGCAACTCGCCCGCCGCTTCGTAGGCCTCGCCCGCGGCGCCGGTGGCCGAAGGAATCTCGCGATACAATTTCGCGCGGCGCAGCCAGTAGGCCTCGGCATCGAGCCGCCGCGCTCCTTCGCCCGGGCGACCTTCGAGAATCAGAATGCGGCCTTCGATGCGCGCTATCTGGGCGCGCGTGGCCACGTCCAAGTCGTGCCCGAGACGCTCGCGCGCCAGGGCCAACTCGCCACGCGCGAGCGCCAAGTCATACTGATCGCAGGCCAATTCCGCTTTCAGCAGGTGGACGGCGGCCTTCGTGCGATCGGGATCGAGGCAAGGAGATTCAGGCTCTTCATCCGGACAGCCGCGACAGGTCTTGTCCTCTTTTTTCTTCTTGCGCTTGTGGGCCTTCCACCACGATTCGTCCTCGTAACAGGCCGACGAGCACTCGATCGGACATTCGTCGTACGAGGCGTGTACGACGCCACACCCCAGCGGACATTTTTCGCCGTCGCACAAGCCGCGTTTTTCGTCGCAAGGTGCAGTTCGCTCCGCCATCTGCACCGCCATCACGGCATCGGCCACGGCCCCCTGGCTGCGTGCGATCTTGGCCTCGAGGAGCCAGGCCGCCGATTGCGACTGCCCGGCCCGGCGCAGCTCGGCCCGTGCCTCGCGCAGACAATCGCGAGCCTCGTTGTCGAAGCCGACCGCCGCCAGCACCGCGGCCACGTTGTAGGCGTTGTGCCCGATCTCGAGGGGATCGTCGATCGCCCACGATCGCTTCAGCGCCAGCGTATAGTACGCAATCGCTTCGCGGTCCGACCCCTCGGCGTACGCCGCCTGGCCGTCCTTGGCCGCCCGCGCAATGTATGGGTCGGGCTTGTAAGTCGGCTTCGAGCTCTTACAGCCCACGATCGCCAGCAGCGCAACGACGCACGCCAGCCAGACAGCCGTGGGCCGGCTGCGGCGAGGTGCCTCCATTCGTCGTGGCCACCGTCCGTGGTCTTGCATTAGGGCCAAGGACCTCCGGGAGAGACGCGCGCCGGCGGAATCATCGACGAAGGATGGGGCTTCTCGAGGTAGCGGCGGATAAGCCAGTTCTGCTTCATGCCGTCGATGACTTCCTGGGCGCCGTCGAGATCGGCGCGGAACTTATCGACCGTGCCCGGCAGCGATTCCGTTTCGGCCCGCAGGGCGCTCATCACGTCCTGGCTGGTGGAAAGCAACTGCTGGGCCTGGTTGGCCAAGGGCTCCAGCTTCGGCGTCACCTGCTGGACGTCCGTCAGGGCGCTCTGCAATTGCACGTTCGACTGCCGCACCTCTTCGTTGGTCACGCGAATGTCGCGGGCCATGGACTCGTACTGGTCGGCCAGCGGCGACAGGCGAGGCGAAAACTCCTTCACGTCGCGCAAGATGTCCTGCAATTGCGCGTTCGAGTCGTCGAGCTTCGCCGAGGTGTCTTCCAGCTTCGTGAATCCGCTGCTGATCGACTCCTGCGCCATGCGAATCGAATCGCGGGCATCGACGAACATCTGCGTGATCTTGGCCATATCGTCCGTCGGACCGGGCTCGCTGATGATCGCCAGTGGAGTGCTGGGCGTGGCCACGATGTCGTGATTGGGACCGCGGGTGATCTCGAGATACGCCTCCCCCGCGCCGGCCAGACGCCGTCGGATACGAATCTGCGAATCGACGAAGATCTGGTTCCTCCACGCCTGATTGATCGAGAGCGTGACTTGCAGATTCTCGCCATCGGGTGCGTACGAAATGCTGCTGATCTCGCCGATCGAGCGGCCCAGCACGATGATCGGCGTGCCGCGTTGCAGACCGTCGAGTTGCGACTCGGGCAGGTAGGCCACGAGATCGTGTCGGCCCATGAACCAGCTCTGCGTGCGCGCCACGAAGAACACGCCCAGCAAGACCAACAGCACGACCAGCAACAGGAACGTGCCGACGAGCTGGTTCACATAGCGGAGCTTGTACGGTTTGTTCATGCGGCCTCCGCCTCGACCAGTTCCATGCGCGAGCCATGAACCTGGTATCGTTTCAGTTCGCGTGTGTTGAACTCAGCGTTCCAGACACGATCTTCGGCCGTGAGCCACACGACGGCGGCGTCCCCTCGTCGGGCCGATTCGACCGCGGCGATGAGGGGAGCCAGCGATTCGGGGGGGGCGTCGCGCAACGGAGTTTCGAGCAAAACGAGCCGCGGCCGGCCGAGAAACGCACGCACCCATTCGGCACGGCGCAGCTCGGACCGCGGCACGAGCTCGGGTCGCCCACGCGGCACGCGCGGCAGGCCGAACGAGCGTGCCAGCGCGTCGGCTTCGGACTCGATTTCCGGCGTGCTGCGGCGCGTATGGTGCTCCTCGCGCAGGCGGACGTTCTCGAGCACGTTCAAGTTGCTTACCCACCCCCATTCGCCAAAGACGCGTCCGATCTGTCCGCGGCAGCGCGACAATTGATTGGCGTCGAGTTCCGTCCAGACATGCCCCTGGAAACGCACGCTCCCCTCGAGGGGCGCGACAAGCCCCTGGGCGGCCGACGCCAGGGGCAGCAACTCGCGCCCCAATTCGACGCGCACGAGCGCCAAGGCGCCGGGGGCGAGGCGCAGCTCGACCTCGGTCAGCCCTTGCAACCGCGTATTCGGCGCGGGCAGCGTGGCGGAGCGGAATTCGAGAATCGGGGCGACCATCAGATGACCTGGAAGATGAGGAGACGTCCGTAGATTAACAACGACAGCACGGCCGACACCATGAACACCGTGGTCAGCGAACGCACCGCCCCCCGACCCGCGGCCTGTGGCACCTCGGTGGTCGCGCCGCGCACGCTCAGTCCTTCGATCGAGGCGATGGCGCCAGTGAACAGGCCGGCCACCAGCGTTTTAGGCAAAAAGAAGATCAGTTCCTCGGCGGCCACCGCGCGGAAAAAGCTGCCGAAGAAGGCCGCCGGCCCCCCCGTAATGGCACCGATCAAGGCCCCCACGACGTAGCCACTCACGAAACAGACCGCCACGAAGATCACCGACAGACAGAAGACCGATAGGCTGACCCCCAGCACGCGCGGCATCACCAGGTACTTCAGCGGATCGAGCCCCTGCGAGTCGAGCACGTCGACCTCGCCCGAGAGCTTCATCGTGGCCAGCTCCGTGCTGATCGCCGTCGCGCTGCGCACGATGACGATGAAATTCGCCAGCAAGGGAGCCAGTTCGCGCACGATCACCTTGAGCAGCAGCGGGCCCGGCAGGTCGGTATCGCCTACCGAACGGATCCACAGTTCGGTCTGCACGACGACGACGACCCCCACCGCCGCGGCGATGCGCATGGTGAACCCCACCGCATCGACCCCCGTGAACAGGATCTGCCGCGCCATCACCTGCCGCACGGTGCGCGGCCAGGAACTGGGTCGCAACCCCAGCAGCACCGCCATGGCAATCACCGACAGCACGTACGTCGCCGCGCGCCAGGCCGTCAACGCCCCTTCACCCACCCCCTCAACGGCGCGGATCATGGCGGAGAGCACCGACAAGATGCGCTGCCAAACGTTCCGCAACACGGGCAAGACCGAGAGACGCGTCGTCATGGAGTAAGAGAACCGTGGAAGATCGATTGGAACGAAGTCGGGGCGCACCACCGCTACGCACGGAGGATCCCATAACTTCGTTCGACAAGGCATCATCCCGAGAACACTCAAGCCCGCTGCGCGCGATACGACCGTTACAGATTCGCTGCCCGCGGAACGGTTCGTAGGGGTGAGTTAAACTGTGCGGGCTCCGCTCGCGCCGCAGCCGGGGCCTAGCAGCCCGGGGAAGAATGCCCTCGTGGCATTCTTCTCCCTCGCCAGGCTCGCACAGGCCGAGGAATACTTCCCCGACCTGCTAGGCAGGGCAGGGTCGGTCTGCGACCATGACGCCCGTCCGCGGCCGTCTTGCTCCGCGGACGGAAATCCTCGCCACCCCGCCAACTCGACGCCTTCCTCTGCCATGAAGATCACTCAAGTCGTTTGCCAGATTCTCCGCGTCGGCTCGACCGCCGCCAAGACCGCCAGCACGCAGGACGCCGTCCTCGTTCGCGTGCGCACCGACAACGGCCTCGAGGGGATCGGCGAGGCCGATTCTTCTCCCGAGGTGGTCAAGGCGATCATCGATGCCCCCTTCAGCCACAACATTGCCTGTGGGCTACGCGAGGTGGTGCTCGGCGAGAACCCGCTCGAGACCGAACGACTGTGGCAGAAGATGTATCGCCGGTCGATGTACTTCGGCCGGACGTCGGTCACGGTCTCGGCCATGGCCGCCGTCGACATGGCGTTGTGGGATTTGAAGGGCAAGCATTTCGGCGAACCGATCCATCGGCTGTTGGGGGGCAAGCAGCACGAGCGGTTTCCCGCCTACGCCTCGATACTCTTCGGCCGCGACGGCCGAGAGACCGCCGACATCGCCCGCCGCTGGGTCGAGACCGGTTACCGCGCCGTCAAGCTCGGCTGGGAACCGATGGGCACCAGCGAGAAGGTCGATCTCGACCTGGTCGAAGGGGCACGGCGTGGTTTGGGAGATGCGACGCTGTTGATCGATGCCGGGTGCGTGTGGGATGCGCGCACCGCGCTCCGCCGCGCGCAGGCCTTTGCCGAGTATCAAATCGAATGGCTGGAAGAACCCCTGCGCGAAGATGATATCGAAGGTTACGTCTGGCTACGCGATCGCTCGCCGGTGCCGATCGCCTCGGGCGAAGGAGAATGTGGCCGCGAGGCCTTCCGTCCGTTGATCGATCGCCGTGCGCTCGACGTCTATCAAGTCGATCTCTCGCGTTGCGGATTTACCGATGCCGCCTACATCAAGAACCGTGTCGAGGAGATCGGCGCCCGGCTGTGCAACCACTGCTACACCAGCCCGGTGACGGTCGCGGCCAGCCTGCATTGGCTCGCCACCTGCCGCGACGCCTTTCTGTTCGAGGACTGCGTCGAGGATCTTCCGCTACGGCACGAACTGACGCACGAAAAGCTGCAGGCCGATCACGGCTGGATCACCGTGCCCGACCGGCCGGGCTTGGGCGTCACGCTCGACGAGGACTTCGTCCGCCGTCACCTCGTGGCCGAATCGGGAATATCGTAGCGCCGGCGCACCCCACTTCCCGCTGCCAAGCAAGTGGCACAGGCTGTCAGCCTGTGTGTGGGGAAGCGAGCCCGGAAGCACAGGCCGGCGGCCTGTTCAACCTCTCCCTCGCCATCGCCGGGTGCCACTGGCTTTGCCAGTGCTTCTTGGTATCGGGTCTAATATTCCTCTCGCGGCCGGCGATTTAGTTTGATCTCTTACTTCGATGCTGCAAGAAATCACCGGCTCGTTCAGGCCAAGATTGACATGAGCTCCACTCAATCTGCACTGGCATAGCCAGTGCCACCCCGGGCCATCGCCTGCAAATGGCTTTCACAAAGAAATAGTTCACGCCTTGGCAGCGGCTCCTATAATGGCGGGACTATCCCGCCGAACGATCGCGACGAGAAATCCCCCCGTGCGTTGCGCTTTCATCATCCATCGAATCGCCTTTGCGGCAGCCATTGCCACCGTTGCGTGCTGGGCCTTGGCAACCACACAGGGCAGCGAGAACGATCCCGCGCCTGCCAACGACACGCCGGCATTCGATGGCGCCGTTGCAGCCTTGCTCCGCGAGCGCTGTGTCGAGTGCCACAACCACCGCAAGCGATCGGGGAAGCTGAACCTCGAAACGCCCCTTGGCCTCGCGCTCGGCGGAGAAAATGGCGACGCCGTCGTGGCGAGTGACGTCGACGCCAGCCTGCTCTGGCATCGCGTGGCCGACGACGAGATGCCTCCGGAGAAGCCACTCTCGGAGGATGAAAAGTCGCTGCTCCGAAGCTGGATCGCCGACGGCGCGGTAGGTTTGCCGGCTGAAGTGGATCGCCGCCCCGGGGCCGATCACTGGGCCTTTCACCCCCCCGTGCGACCAGTGGTCCCCACGGTAGCGGCCGCCGAGCGCGTCCGTACGCCGGTCGATGCTTTTGTCTTCCAAGCCCTGGAAGATCGCGGCCTGACGCTCGCGCCCGAGGCGGATCGCGCGACGCTGATCCGCCGAGTCTCGTTCACGCTCACGGGCCTGCCCCCCAGCGCGACGGAAATCGCGGCCTTTCTCGCCGATGCCGCTCCCGACGCGTACGAACGCATGGTCGAGCGCTATCTCGCGTCGCCGCGCTACGGCGAGCGCTGGGGCAAGCTCTGGCTCGATGCGGCGGGCTATGCCGACTCGAACGGCTATTTCAACGCGGACACCGACCGGCCGCTGGCCTACCGCTATCGCGATTATGTGATTCGCAGCTTCAACGACGACAAGCCCTTCGATCGTTTTCTGACGGAGCAGATCGCCGGCGACGAGCTCGTGGGCTACGCGCCCGGTGGCGACATCACGCCAGAGATGATCGAACCGCTCACGGCCACGCACTTTTTGCGAAACGCACCGGACGGCACCGACTCGAGCGATGGCAACGACGACGAGCGCCGCCTCGACCGCTTTACGGTCCTGGAGGGTACGGTGCAGATTCTCGGCTCGTCGCTCCTGGGGCTGACGTTGCAGTGCGCCCGCTGCCACGATCACAAGTTCGAGCCGGTGGCCACGGCAGAGTATTATTCGTTGCAGGCGATTCTTTGGCCGGCGTACTGCCCCGACGAATGGCTCATGCCCCGGCAGCGCAACGTGGCGATTGGCACCGTGGCCGAACGCGAGGCCCATGCCGCCGCGGTTGCCGCGGCGGATCGTCGCGTCGAGGAATTGAAAACGACGCTGGCTCAAGCGGCCGAACCCCTGCGCGCGCAGCTCGTGAATGAGCGTCTCGCCACGCTCGATTCGGATCTCGGCCAGCAATTGCGCGCCGCCCTCGACACGGCCGAAGGAGAGCGGTCGAAGGAGATGAAGAATCTCCTCAAGCAGCATGCCGACGCGATCGAGGTGACCGACGAAGCACTGGTCGAGCGTTTCGCCCAGCACAAGGCGCTGGCCGAGAAGACCGCGGCCGAGATCGCCGAAGCCGAGGCTGCCCGCCCCGCGCCGCTCGAAGAACTGTCGATCTTGACCGACGTGGCCCCCCACGCGGGACCGCATCATGTCCTCGAACGGGGCAACTACTGCGCCCTGGGAGACGAAGCATCGCCTGGCGTTCTGGCCGCCCTCTCGCTGGGGGGAACGTCGTACGAGGTTTTACGGCAGGAAGCAACGACCGCGAGCGGACCAGGCACCAAACGCCGAACCGCGCTGGCACGCTGGCTGACCTCGCCCGAGCAGCCCACCGTGGCCCGCATTACCGTCAATCGAATCTGGCAGGATCATTTCGGCACGGGCATGGTCGCCACGCCCGACAATCTCGGATATACCGGCGCCGAACCCGTGCATCCCGAGCTACTCGACTGGCTGGCCTGCGAATTCCGCGAGCACGGCTGGAGCATCAAGCACCTGCACCGTTTGATCGTGACGTCGTCGATGTTTCGCCAACAGGGTGCGCTGGCTGATGTCGCGGCGACCAGCGGCGAGCGGGAGGCGATGAATGAAGATCCTCTCCGTGCGACCGCCCCTTGGCTGTTCAGCTTTCCCTTGCGCCGTCTCGATGCGGAACAGGTGCGCGATGCCATGCTGGCCGTCTCGGGCGATCTCGACAGTACGATGTTCGGGCCCTACGTACCGACGGAGCGCGGCGGCGACGGACAAGTGGCCGTGGCCGAAGAGAAGCCGGGGGCCCATCGCCGTTCGCTCTACTTGCAGCAACGCCGTACCCAGGTACTGAGCCTGCTCGACGTGTTCGATGCTCCATCGCTGGTCACCAACTGCGTGCGCCGTTCCTCGTCGACCATTCCGCTACAGTCGCTCAGCCTATTGAACTCGGAATTCATCGTTGCGCGGGCCAAGGCCTTTGCCGCGCGCACGGCGCAGGACGCCGGCCCAACCGACGAGGCCCGCGTGCAGCATGCCTTTGTACTGGCGTTGGGGCGAGGACCGCACGACGAAGAACGCACGTCGGCCCTGGCGTTTCTGGCATCGCAGCCCCCACGGTATGACGATGTTGAAGACGCGCGCGCCAGGGCCTGGATCGACTTCTGCCAGATGCTGCTCGCCAGCAACGCGTTCTTGTACGTGGAATGAGTCCGGTAGCTGACGAAGCAAGCGGTTCGAGACCGCCGGGAGATCACGCATGACGACTCGCTCGATCGGCCAGGAACTGACGCGCCGCGCGTTTCTCGGGAACTACGCCGGTTCGCTCGGAGGGCTGGCGCTGGCCGATCTCTTGATGCGCGGTCCGTCGCTGGCGTCCGAGTCTCCAGCGGCGGCACGCCCCGAGCCGCGCGCCAAGAACGTGATCTGCCTGTTCCAGCATGGCGGGCCGAGCCAGATGGATCTCTTCGATCCCAAGCCGGAGCTGACGAAGCGCCACGGCGAGCCGTACCCGGGCGAACTCGAAGTTCACTTCCACGAGAAACGCGGCAACATTCTGGCCTCCCCCTTCCAGTTCGAGCCGCGCGGCAAGTCGGGAATCGAATTGTCGGAGATCCTGCCCCACACCGCGGGCATCGTCGATGACCTCACGCTCATTCGCTCGATGAGCACCTATTCGGTCGATCACGAAGCCGCGCTGCGGTTGATCCACGGCGGCAAGCTGCAGCCGGGGCGTCCTACCTTAGGTTCTTGGGTCGTCTATGCCCTGGGAGCCGAAAGCGACAATCTGCCTGCCTACGTCGTGCTCACCGATCCGGGTGGACTGCCGATCGACGGAGTGCGCAACTGGAGCTCCGGCTGGCTGCCAGCCGTCTATCAAGGGACGCCTTTCCGCGCGGGGGGCAGTCCGGTATTGAATCTCGAAACTCCCGCCGGCATCACGGCCGGCGCCCGCTTGGGGCAGTTGGAGTTTCTCAACCAGATGAATCGACTGCACCAGGTGCGGCATCTGGCCAACTCCGAACTCGAAGCCCGCATCTCCAATTTCGAGATGGCGGCCCGCATGCAGACCTCGGTGCCAGAGATTCTCGACCTCTCGACCGAGACGGAAGAGACGCAACGCATGTACGGGCTCGACGATCCCGCCACCGAAGAGTATGGCCGCCGCTGCCTGCTCGCGCGGCGCCTGATCGAGAAGGGGGTTCGTTTCGTCCAACTCTTTCTCAACGGCCAGCCGTGGGACACCCACAGCCGCAACTCAGAGTCGCTCAAGGGGCTATGCCAGCGAACCGATAAGCCGAGCGCGGCGTTGGTGACCGATCTCAAGCGCCGCGGCTTGCTCGACTCGACGATCGTTCTCTGGACCGGCGAGTTCGGGCGACTCCCCGTCTCGCAAGACAAGGATGGACGCGACCACAATCGGCACGCCTTCTCGCTGTGGCTGGCCGGCGGCGGTTTCAAGGCGGGCTACGCGCACGGCGCCACCGACGAGTTCGGCTACCAATCGGTCGAAGATGTCGTCACGATCCACGACCTGCACGCCACGCTCTTCGACGCGCTGGGGCTCGACCACCTGCGGCTCACCTATCCGCACGAAGGCCGCGACGACAGCCTGACCGACTTCGTGGTCAGCAAAGCCCGCATCGTCCGCGAACTATTGGCGTGATGTCACCACTCATCGCGTGCGCGTGATGACAATGTCATCCTCGGTGCCGAACGTGCGATCGGGACCGGCGCTGTGGACCTCGAACGTCTTATCGTCGGGTCGGGCGTAACGGATCACGTTGATCCACGAATCTTGTCGTCCCAACATCGCCGCGTCGCCGGCGGCCTGCGATGGGGCATCCCCATTGGTCGGGCGTGCGGCATCGAGTTGATCGGCCACACCGCGCATCAGGAGCCAGGTGTCTTGCGACGCACGATCGGCAATCGCTCTGTTGGCCCGAGCGCCAAAGCCGACTTCGCGCACTGCCGGCGGGATGACGCGCGGCAACGTGTAGACGATGAGCAGCACCGTCCCCACCAGTCCGAGCACAACGCCGGCCAGGGCCATCCCCCGGGGGCGCCGCGACATGCCGGCGATGCTCGCCGCCAGTCCGAGCGGGCTCAAGATGCCCAGCGTGAAGAGCCCGACGACAGAAATCGTGAGACCGACGATGCCCCACATGTTGCGCTCGTCGATCACGCGCGGTACGGTCGCCACAACGATTCCCCCCGCAAGAAAGATGCTCGCGCGCCCCTCGAAATTCGATCCTACTCGCCGCGCACCGCCAACGCCAATAGTTTTTCTGGGCGCGGAAGATCCTCGCAGGTCGGGTACGCGCGTACCTGACAATCGATCGAGTTGGCTACATCGAATCGCTATCAGATGCAGGGGCACCCGACCTACGGTTCAACGTTGCAACGGGCGCCGGTGGCGTAGCTTTCGCGCGCCTTGGTCACGATCAACAGCGCCCGATAGGCGTCTTCGAGGCTGGCCGTGTTCCGCACCAGGCTCGTGACCTGCCGATGAAACTGCACGAGCAGTTGTTCGCCGACGGGGCGCTCGCTTTCGAGGGACTCGAAGTGGCGTCCCGCCTTATCGAACCAGATCAGCGTCGAGGGGAGATCGATAAACGCGATGCCGTGCTCGCACGCCACCTGCAGGGCGGCCGGGGGACGAAAGCTGACCGCCTCGGTCCAGGCCGCCGGGACATAGCGACCGCAACTGATCTGGGCGGTGACATGAAAGCCGCGGCCCTCGCGGTCGGGAAAGTCGAGACTCATCATCTGATAGTCTTCGTCTTCGCCGCTGAGATGCGCCTTGTGCATCACTCCCGTCACCGATTCCGGCTCGTGACCGACGACATAGCGGCACCAGTCGACCAACTGCACGAGCACGCTGAGCGACGGCGGCTGGCTGTTCTTGCGGGTCGCGGCGTGCATCTCGGCCGGCTCGCGGCGGTGGCAGAACAACAGTCGCGGCGCGCCGAGTCGCGTGGCGATCAGCTCTTTCAATCGCAACGTCGCGGGAGACTGCCGGCAAGGAAACTCCGAGACGAAAGCAATGCCCGCCTTCTCGACACGCTGCTTCAATTGCCGCGCACCGTCGGGATCGAGATCCAACTCGCACGCGCAGTAGACCGCCTTGCCGGCGTCGGCCGCCGCCAGAATCGGCAGCAGGCCATACCACTGGCGGTCGAGAATCAACACGGCGTCGATATCCTCGCGCCGCGCCAACGCGCGGTAACCGTCGACCGCCGCGGCGCCGAATTCGGCCGCCGCGTGCTGAGCCCGCACGGCCACCTCTTCATAGACGGCACGGACCTCGAAGCGATCGCTCAGTGCCCGCAGGGCAGGGCGGTGTCGCGTCTCCCAAGCGCTGCCAAGTCCGACCAGGCCGACGCGAAGCTTCATTTATCGTGGGCGGGAGAAAAGTGGAGTTCGGACGCGGGGTCTGCGAGCGGCTGGCGCCCCTTGCCTGGGGCAGATCGCAGTTTCACTCCCTTGCGCTTCGCCGGAAGTATAACAGGCCTCTCCCCTGGGACTCAATCACAGGGCGTTAGAAAGCTTTGTTCCCAGCAATACTTGTGACGATCGAACGTGCGTGGGCGGTCAGTGGTCAGTGGGCCGATATGTTGCATGCACGTGCGACAGCAGAAAATCTTCTGCGATCATTAGAGTTTGTGCATTCGCTACAAGGGCTGCATTTTTCCCTTGCTATCAATGACTGCATGGGTAGACTGTGGGCTCCGTCTTTGGGAAATTGACGAGGACCTACGAACGGAGACGTAACCGCAGGACGGCCCGCCTGTCGGGGCCCTGCCTTCGAAATGCCCCCACTCCCACACCCGGGGGCTTCGCCGTACCTGCCGGCCCGCGCCTGGGCCAGTCTCTCAGCCCCCAGACTGATCGAAGTCATCACCACCCCCGTGGTTCGCGCTCCGCGCCGAGCGGTCCGCCGAACGTCAACGTGTCTACTGCCCTAAGGAGAGCCGAAGTGACCGCTTTGACCCTAGCCGTTGTGATGCAGGTATCGCTCGCCGCGCCTACGGACGCCCATGCGATGCGCGGTGCCCAAACCTATGCAGCGGCTTATCAGCAGTCGAAGGAGGAGGGACAACCGTTGCTAGTGCTCGTGGGCGCCGACTGGTGCCCCGCTTGTCAACAGATGAAGCAATCGGTCATGCCACGGGCCGCCCAGCAAGGCGTGCTCGATCGCGTGGCCTTCGCCCAGGTCAACACCGACCACGAGCCGACCATTGCTCGCCAAATCATGCGCGGCGGGTCGATTCCTCAATTGGTCCTGTACCGCAAGACGTCCGACGGCTGGCAATTGAGCCGCCGCTGGGTCGGCGCCCAGAGTGTCGAGACCATTCGCAGCGCCGTCGACGGCGCCCTCGCCGCTCAGGAAGAAGGCAAGTCCAACACGCAATTGACCCAGACCGCCAGCGGCAACTAAACGGTTGAGATTCGCATCAGCCGCTTCGTTGCCTGACACACCGGGCACTTGAACATACGCTTCTCGACAATTAAGCGGTTGAGATTCGCGTCAGCCGCTTCGTTCGGCTGGCGATGCTTGGCGTCTATGTTGAATTCAGAGCAGCCGATGGTTCACGCCATCGGCTGCTTTTTTGTGGCAGCGAGGCGCGGAGGCACCGATCCCGGTCGCGTTACGCAACATGCGCTGCCGCGCATGGATGGCCCTTGATGGCCCAGGCGGCATTCCTGCCTTCGAGCCACTCGGCAACCGTGGCACGACGACAGACCTCTCGGCCGGCGCTACGCCGGCTATGCCGAACGACGTCGAGACGAGGTGGCTCGTGAGAACGTTGCACGCTTGGGACGGCAGATCAGATAGATCTCCGAATTGCAGGCCAGGGGCAGTCTGGGCAGAGGACTGCCCACCATCTCGACGACGTCGAAGTGACGTTCCAGCACGTGGGCAAGCCTGCGGTGATCGAACCCCAGATGATGCGGATAATACGGCAACCCCGGTCCGATCTTGGTACGTAGCCGACGACGCGTGGGGCGACCGATCATGGCCCGCACGATCTCTCGCGGCTGGGCGTCGAACGCGCCCCAGCGGCGCGTCAGGCGAAACAGCCCTTTCGCGGCCGCCGCGAGATACAACTCGTTCGGTACCCCCAGCACGATCGTCGCCTCGGGGGTGGCCAATTCGGCAAACTTCCCGAGCACCTGGTGCATCGTTCGCCGTGGCAGGTGCTCGAGCACTTCCAGGCAGTAGATCGTATCGAACCGACGACGTGGCAAATCGGCGAGATCGCCGACCAATTCCACATTCGGCACGTCGGCCAGCCGTGCAACCGCCTGTGTGCGAAGCCGCGCTGCTGGCTCGTAACAAACGATCGTGGCAGCAGGCGCCCGCTCGGCCATCCATTGAGCAAAGCAGCCGTCCCCCCCGCCACAATCGAGGATCCGACTCGCCGCGCGATCGTCGAGGCCGGGCAACCATCGTAGCGCGTCGTGCAAGCGTCGCCGTTGCAGCAACCGCTTGATCGGATTCGGATCTTCGAGCGTAAGCCGCGCGTAGTTCAACGTGGCACTCAACTGGCAATCGCGCCAGCGTTTGCTGCTGGCATGCTCCCCTGCGGCGCGCGGCACAATGTAGCACTAGCGGCGTTTTGGCACAGTAGGGATTCTGGCTCCGCACGCCATTCGTGGCGAAATCGCTCGGGACCATGCCCCAGGTGCTAGCACGCGCTGCAACTTGAACGCGGATTGGCCTTTGTGCAATTCCGAGCCCGTTCTATCATGCTCCGCCCGACGGAGAACGCCTGGGGGGGAGTGCCCGCGATCCCGTCGCGGGCGGCAGTTCGCCCGGCTGGTGGCGCAGTGCGTACGCGGACGACACGGATGTCTTTGGCGACGAACTTGTTTACGATTCCGCCCACGGATGCCCCGTTCGGCCAGCTCCGCGCGCCGAGCGAACCACTGGAGCGGCGCCGCTGGGCGCTCATGATCGGTGGCCTTTTGCTGCTCTGGTTTATTCCCCGCGCGCTGCTGGCACTCAAGCTGAAGACGATCTCGCCCGACAGCGTCTTCTTCATGAACATGGCCGATTCGCTGGCGCTGGGCGACCGCACGGGCGTACTGGCCACCTACGACTTCAATCTGTTTCCCATCTCGTTGATGTGGCTGCACCAATGGTGTGCCGCGCCCGAGATCGCCGACCGTTGGTACTGTGTGCTATTGTCGACGGTGCTCGTGGTGCCCCTCTTCGCTGTCGTGCGGCGGCTGTTCGACACGAATATCGCCCTGCTGACCTCGATCTTCTGCGGCGTTCACCCCAAGCTGATCATTCAAAGCCCCGAGATCCTGCGCGAGCCGCTCTTTTGGTGCCTGTTTCTCACGGCGCTCTATCTCCTGATCCGGGCCTTTACCGAGTTGCGCGTGTGGCAGTTCCTGGGGGCTGGCCTGGTCATGACCTTCGCCCTGCACACGCGATTCGAAGGCTGGTTTCTGTTGATCCCCTTCGCCTGGTGGCTGCTCGCCGTGGGCTGGCGCGATCCCGCGGCGCGCACGCGGCTGGCCCGGGGCGCTGTGATCTTTCTGGCCGCGAACCCGTTGTTCCTGCTGTTCTTGAACGTGACCTGGCTACACGACCAGCCCCACTGGGAACTGGGAAACTTCCGGCGTCTGCACTACGTCGAGCGGTGGATGGAATCGCTCATCGGGATCGAGCACGAGACCGATGCCCCGCCCGCGCCCCCCGCCCCTGCCGCGAAGGTCTTGGTGCAATTGGGCGATGAAGCAAAGCCCAAGAGCACGCGTCGCGTGCTGCCGGTCGAAGCCGTAACGGGGCTGGTGGCTTCGCCCGTGCCGGCGCCGATCCCCCCCTGGCAGCCCGACGACACGCCGCAGCCCCTCACCACGCAGCAGACGATCTGGCCCTTTGTGCGCGCCATGGAGCGCGGCATCGGCCCGGTGTTCCTGCTGTTGATGGCCGTTGCCGGCTGGCATTGGCGCCGTCTGTCCCTCCGACCTGGCATCGGCGCGCTCAGCCTCATCGGCCTCACGAATATGGCCGCCGTGTGGATTCACCTCTGGTTCGGACGCGAATCGAGTAGCCGCTACGCGCTGCTCGTGCTGCTGTTGTGGTCCCCCTGGGCGGCGCTCGGTTTCAACCTGGTGGCCGGCTGGATCGACACGCAACTAACGCAGTTGCTCCGCCGACGCCTGCCGTGGCACGCGGGAGTCGTCGTGCTGATCGTGTTGGGCCTGGCCCACTGCGCCTACCCGCTCTCGAAGGGAGACACCCACCGCCGCGCCGTGGCCGATCTGGGACGCTGGATCGCAAACCACTACGGTGCGCAGCGTACGATCATCGGCCCCAGCGAGATGCACTCGTTGATGCCCTATTACACGCGCGGACGATACTCGTCTCCCTGGCCCGCGCTCAGCGCGCATGATTATGTGGCGTTCCTGGTACAGCAACGTGCCGAGTTCGTCATCCTGACGAAGCACCCCATCGACGACGCCTGGTACGCCTCGGTGAAACAGGCCGAGTCGAGTCTCGGCTACGACGACATCACCGACGAGCTCCCCCCCGAGGTGCGCGGGCGTTTCGTACTGCTGCGCTCGCACCATCTGAATGAAACGGTCCGCCAGGCCCAGGTGCCCAAGCACCCTTACTCCGCTCCGCGCAGCCAATGATCCTAGGGCGCCCAACGGAAGCCCGGAAAACGTGGTAGCATCATTCCTGAACGAGGCTCTTTAGCCGCGCGGACAGCAATAAGTTTATTTCGCCCCTGCAGGGCTTCTGAACAGGCTTGCTCGCCGTCTCGGGCCCCCAGGTCGATGGTTTTTTGAAGTCGCGCTTTTCGTGAAATCCCAACGCGAAGCGTGAGTTTTGAAGTGGCGCGATTCGATCCGGATCTGGCGACGCGCGAAAATCCACAGCCAGCGCGGTGGCCGAAAATCGACGGCGCAACAAGCCGCACACCCGTGTACAGTGGTAGGTTAGGTACCCTGTACCTGACACTTGTTCGACTCGGCCACATCGAACGTCTTCGCCCTCGCGTGGTGGTGCGCGAACCAACGCTTCCTACCAGGCCACCAATACCCGCTTGAGAAGCACGATCACCCAGCCTGGCCCTCGATACGCAAGTGCCCACCACCGCACCGCTTGCAACGAATCCGCTGTTTCTGGGGCGACCGAGTGGTGCGCATGGTGCGCACACCAACGCATTTCACTCGAAAATCGCAACTTCAAAAGCCGATGGCCTGGACTGCCCCAGTTTGCCTCTGTGGGGCTTCCGACCGTCGTTGCCCCCCGCCGCGTCGGATCGTTCAACTGCTAAAATTAAAATGCACGCCCGGAAACGACGGACAAGAAATCCGCGCAGGAGCATCGCGCGCATGCCGAAATTCACCTGTCACCTCTTCGTCTGCTGCAACCGCCGCGAACCGGGGCACAGCCGCGGCTGCTGCGATCCCGAAGGAAGCGAAGAGCTGCGGAACCGTTTCAAGAGCGAACTGAAGAAGCGTGGGCTCGGGCCCCTCGTGCGCGCAAACTCGGCCGGCTGTCTCGACCAGTGCGAACAGGGGCCCGTGCTGGTGATCTACCCGCAGGAGATCTGGTACGGCGGCGTGCAGCTCGAGGACGTGAGCCGCATCATTGAAGAAACCGTGATCGGCGGCCGCGTGATCGAGGAACTGCGCATTCCGGATGAGAAGTTGAATACGAAGGGGAAGTAAGCTTTGCAGAGATCGATCTCCAGAGCCCGAACAACCACCAAGCCTTAGCCTCTTCAGCCAGATGGGTGATCTTCTTGTCTATCTCGTCGCGCTAGCCGCGCCGTTGGCATTCACGTTTCTGGCGTGGCGGCTTAAGCGCGGCTACGACGCTCGCACCGGTCGGTGGAGGTGGCCTTGGCTGGTGGCTGGCAATCTGTGCGTGCTGCTGGCACTGCTCGGCGCGATGTTCGTTCTGGCCGAGAGCTACTATCGCTACTGGTACGACACGACCGATAATTTCGTCGTCGCGTGGACCTCGCGGCGTTGGGAGCAGCGTCATTTTCGCGTGAACGAGCGCGCCAATGAACTGGCCGCCGAGACGATCGGCAAGTTCCTCGACGAACACATCGACGGCCCCTGCCCCTTGGCGAAGTAGGATCCTGCGTTCACTGAATGCCGCGGTCGTCGGAGAATTGCATCTTGGACGCTGACGAATTCGCCGGACCGTCTTGGATCTCGCGCCTCGGCCTTTTCGCCGGGCCGGGGCTGGCGCTTGCGCTGTGGGCTGCTCCTCATGTGGGCGAAACTGGCGCCCGTTGGGTGATCGATTCCTCGCGGCCTGAGTTGAACTCGATGGCCGCCGTCATGGCGCTCATGGCCATCTGGTGGCTTTCTGAAGCGATTCCCAGCGCCGCCACGGGGCTGGTGCCGCTGGCGCTCTTTCCGGCCTTGGGCATCCTCTCGCCTGTCGATACCGCGGCCTGCTACGGCAATACGCTCTTGTTTCTCTTCTTGGGCGGCTTCTTCATCGCGCTGGCGCTCGAGCAGAGCGGGCTGCACCGGCGCGTGGCACTGACCATTATCTCGGCCGCCGGAGACAGCCCGCGGCAGCTCGTGCTGGGCTTCATGCTCGCCACGGCGGCTCTGTCGATGTGGATCTCGAACACGGCGACCACGATGATGATGTTGCCGATCGCCACGAGCCTGCTGGGGCATGCGGCCCAGCAAGGGGGCGACCCCGTTCGGCAACATCGCTTCGCCAGCGCGCTGCTGCTGGGGGTGGCCTATGCCGCCAGCATCGGCGGCTTCGCCACGCTCATCGGCACGCCGACGAATCTGGCCTTCAAAGAACTGTACAACTCGCTGTTCGATGGCCGTGCGCCGGAGATCACCTTCGGTGGCTGGATGCTACTGGCGACGCCGCTGTCGTTTGCCATTCTGATTTGTGCTTGGATTCTGTTGGTGCGAGTTTCTTTTCGCCTCAGCAACGAACCGTTCTGGGGCAGCCACGACACGATCGCCGAAGCCCGTCGCCAGCTTGGTCCCATGCGTCCGGCCGAATGGCAGATGGCCGTCATCTTCTCGGCCACGTCGCTGCTGTGGATCTTTCGCGAGCCGGTCGCCGGCTGGGGCTGGGCGGCACTGTTGGGGCTCGATTCGCAAAGTGGCGCGAAGTTTGCCGTCGACGACACCACCGTGGCCATGTCGATGGCACTCTTGTGCTTCCTGTTGCCCGGTCATGGGTTGCGAGGCCGGCCGCTGCTGAACTGGCAGATCGCCTCGCGCACGCCGTGGGGCATCTTGCTGTTATTCGGCGGCGGACTGGCCCTGGCCGAGGGACTGCAATCGACTGGTCTCGATCAACTGCTCGGCGAACGCTTCGGCGCGGGCCTGAAAGGGGCTTCGCCGCTGATGGTCGTCTTTTCGGTGGCGGCGGGCATGACGCTGCTCACCGAGCTGACGGGCAATATCACCTGCGTGAACATGAGCATGCCCATTCTGGCGCCGCTCGCGGTCACGATCGGTTGCGACCCACGACTGCTGATGATTCCCGCGGCCATCGCGGCGAGCTTCGGCTTCATGCTGCCCGTGGGCACGCCGCCGAACGCGATTGCCTACTCGACCGGCAAGATCGACGGCCGCGAGATGGCCCGGGCAGGATTCTTGATCGACGCAGCGAGCGTCGTGCTGCTCGTCCTCTTCCTCTACGGATTAGGAATGCCGGCGATGGGACTGGAATGGAACGGCCTGCCCGACTGGGCAAAGCCCCCCGAAACGAGCAGCACGCCCGTCCCCGCACCTTAACTGGCATTCGCCACGCGGCTATTTGGTAACAAAATTCACCAACCGCCCCGGCACGACAATCGTCTTGACGACCGTCTGTCCGGCGAGCAACTCGGCCGTGCGAGCATCGGCACGCGCGGCCGCTTCGAGATCGGCGGCGCTCGTGTCGATCGGCACGACGACGCGGCTGCGGATTTTTCCCTTGATCTGGATCGGCACTTCGACCGAATCCTCCTTCACCGCCGCGGGATCGAACACGGGCCACGGCTCGTAGGCCAGCGTCTTCTCGTGCCCCAGCAGTTGCCACAACTCCTCGGCCAGGTGGGGCGCGAACGGAGCGAGGAGCAGCACGAGTGTTTCCATCGCCACGTACGGGCGGACGTCCTCCTTCGTGAAGAAGTTCGTCGCTTCCATCATCTTGGCAATTGCCGTATTGAAGGCGAGGTTCTCGACATCGGCCGTCACGCCTTCGATCGTGCGGTGCAGCACGCGGTTCTGCTCGGGCGTGGGATCGACCTGCTTCACCGAGGCGTTCAGTTCCATCGTCTCGCTGCGATCGTTGACGATCATGCGCCAGACGCGATCGAGGAAACCGCGCACGCCGTTGACGCCCGTCATGCTCCAGGGCTTCGTCGCCTCGAGCGGGCCCATGAACATCTCGTACAGTCGCAACGAATCGGCGCCATAGTCGGCCACCACAGTATCAGGGTTCACCACGTTGCCACGGCTCTTCGACATCTTGTAGGCGCGGCTGTCGACGCGGACTCCAGCCTCTCCTTTTATTACGAATGCATCGCCTTGCTTTTCCACCAATTCGATCGGCACCTTAACACTTGTTGCAACCTCAGCGCTGCCCCGTATTTTCAAAGCACCATCTGCAGACACCTGAATTTCATCAGCACCGACCCAACTGCCGTCGGCGCGCTGGTATCCGGTCATCTCCATTTCGCCCAGGATCATGCCCTGATTGACCAGTTTCTGGAACGGCTCGATCGTGGTGACGACTCCCCGATCGTAGAGCACCTTGTGCCAGAAGCGCGCGTACAACAGATGGAGCACGGCGTGTTCCGCTCCGCCGACATACAAGTCGACCGGCATCCAGGCCTGCTCGATGGCCGGATCGATCAGCGCCTGGTCATTCTTCGGGTCGAGATAGCGGAGGTAATACCAGCACGAGCCGGCCCACTGCGGCATGCTGTTCGTTTCGCGCTTGTAGCGCACGCCGTCGATCACCGGATAGAGCCACGCTTCGGGTGCTTTCTCCAGCGGCGGCTCCGGCGTGCCGTGCGATTCGTATTTCTCCAAGTCGGGAAGCAGCACGGGCAGTTCCTCGGCCGGCACCGTGCGCACGAATCCCGTCGGTTGGCCCGCGGCATCCAACTCGTGCAGGATGGGGAACGGCTCGCCCCAGAAATGCTGCCGGCTGAAGAGCCAGTCGCGCAGCTTGTAGTTCACGGCGCTGCGCCCCAGGCCGCGTTGCGCCAGGTCGTCGGCCACGCGCTGCTTGAAGGTCTGCGTATCGAGCCCGTCGTACGCGCCGGAATTGATCGCCTTGCCCACGGAAGTGAAGGCTTCGCAACCGGCCAGAACGGCGTCGCGCGTCTTGGCGTCGACGGCATCTCCGGGGTCGACTACCGCGCGGATCGGCAGCTTGAACTTGTCGGCAAACTCGAAGTCGCGACTGTCGTGCGCCGGCACGGCCATGATCGCGCCGGTGCCGTAGCCCATGAGGACGTAATCCGCCACCCAGATCGGCACGAGCGCCCCATTCACGGGATTGATGGCATGGCCGCCGGTGAACACCCCCGTCTTGTCCTTGGCGAGATCCGTGCGGTCGAGATCGCTCTTGCGCGCGGCCTGCTCGCAGTAGGCCTCGACGGCCGGACGTTGCGCGTCGGTCGTAACACGCGCCACGTAGGGATGCTCGGGCGCGACGACCATGTACGTCGCGCCGAAGAGCGTGTCGGGGCGCGTCGTGTAGATGCGCAGCACGCGCTCGTCGGCCTTGCGCGGGAAGCCCGACTTGGCGCGGACGTCTGCCCAAGCGTCGAAGGTCTGCCTGGCTTGCGCGGGTTCGGTCCCCTCGGCGAGCAGAAAATCTACTTCGGCGCCGGTGCTGCGACCGATCCAGTTGCGTTGCAGGGCACGGACCCCCTCGGGCCAGTCGAGGCCGTCGAGATCGCGTTCCAGTCGATCGGCATACGCGGTGATGCGCAGCATCCACTGTCGCAACGGCAACCGCACCACTGGATGGCCGCCCCGTTCGCTCACGCCGCCGATCACTTCTTCGTTCGCCAGCACGGTACCAAGCGCGGGACACCAGTTCACCGGCGCTTCGAGCTGATAGGCCAGGCGATGTTCATCCTGGTAGCGACGCACGGCCACGGCCCCTGCGCTTTTCACCTCGGCGGGAATCGGCAACTCGGCAAGCGGCCGTCCCCGCTCGGCATCGGCATCGAACCAGGTATCGAACAGGATGAGAAAGATCCACTGCGTCCAGCGGAAGTAATCGACGTCGGTGGTGGCCAGCTCGCGATCCCAGTCGTAGCTGAAACCGAGCATCTTCAACTGCCGGCGAAAGTTCCCGATGTTCCGCTCGGTGGTGATGCGCGGTGGCGTGCCCGTCTTCTTGGCATGCTGTTCGGCGGGCAAACCGAAAGCGTCCCAACCCATCGGGTGCATCACCGTGCGGCCGCGCATGCGTTGGAAGCGGCAGACGATGTCGGTTGCCGTATACCCCTCGGGGTGCCCTACGTGCAGACCATCGCCGCTGGGGTAGGGGAACATGTCGAGCACGTACAACTTCTCGCCCCGCGGCATGCGCGGCGTGGCGAACGTGCGATGAGCTTCCCAGTATTTCTGCCACTTGGGCTCGACGACGGCGGGGTTGTAGCGGGGCATTGCGGATGCGGGAAAGAGGACTTGGATGGTGGAACGACGAAAGGACAATCAGGGCAGGGGGGCAGTTCGCCCCGTAACGTTCGGAGAGCAATCGAGGCTTCGACGGGTTGCTTCCGCGCCGGCGACGAACGCCGATTTTAGGGATAGAATGCCCGGGGAAGAACCCCCGGCGGGCAATCTCCCCAGCGGAACGCACGGCCCCGTCACCTTAGAAATTGTAAGGAGCCAGGTTCCTGGCCGCGATGGCACGATCGCCGCGCCAGGTCTCCGTGCATAGGCAGCCGGCCCAGGAATAACCCACGCCGAAGCCGATCAAGATCGAGCGTTTACCCGGTGTCAGCAGCCCGTCGGCCCGAAGCTGCTGGATCACGATGGGCACGGTCGACGAAACCGTGTTGCCGTACTGATCGAGCACGATCGGCAGCCGCTCGGGCTCGATCCCTATCCGCTGGCGAAGCTGCTCGAGCATCAACCGGGTGGCCTGGTGCATGATAAAGAAGTCGACGTCGCTTCCTTGCCTGTGTGAGAGCTCGAGCACTCGCTCGACCATGGCCGGAATGGTCTCGAGCGTGATGGCGATCAGATTCACGCCGTCCATATAGAGCGAGCTGTCCCAGCGTTGCCGGCCGCGCGGCTTGATCGCCTGCTCCGTGGGGCGTGCACCACCCCGATTGACGATCAACATGTCGGCGCCGCGCCCGTCGGTGCCAAAGCAGAATCCCTCAAGGCTCGGCTCATCCGCCGCCTCGATCAGAGTAGCCGCCGCGCCGTCGCTAAAAATGGTGCGCAGCGAGCGATCGTCGGGCGTGATGTAGCGGCTGTAGGTTTCGGCCGTGACGAGCAACACGCGCCGGGCCGCCCCGGAGCGGATCAGCCCGTCGGCCAGCGACAGCCCATAGACGAATCCCGAGCAGCCCAGGTTGAAATCGAGCGCGCCGCAGTGGGTAGGCAGACCGAGCCGATCCTGCATCAGGCAGGCGGTCGTCGGCAGGGGATAGTCGGGGGTCTGCGTGCAGAGCAGCAGAAAGTCGATGGTCGAACGATCGATGTCGTAATCGGCAAACAACTTTTCGGCCGCCGCCACGCCGAGATCCGAGGCGCACTCGCCCGGCGCCGCGATGTGACGCTTGCGGATGCCCACCTTCTCGTAGATCAGGTCGACATCCCAGCGGGGATTCTCGGCCTTCAGTTGTTCATTGGTCTCCACGGCCACGGGCAAATGCACGGCAATGGGACCGACCGCTGCGTACTTCACCGCGCTCGTTCCTCTCGGAGTTTCCCCTCAGACCTCTGATTCCGTACTCACGGCGACCGCGCCAAGGGGCTATTCCGCCGGACGCAAATCGCCTTCGACGCCGGCATGCCCCCCCCTGGCCGGGCAACATAAAGCGAGGTGAGTTGCGGGCGAAGCTACCACACCGACACCAGCTTGGGCAATCGCAACGGGCAACCCACGCAAGGCAAAGCAGACGCCAGGCTGCACGAACGCCGCCGCGGCGGGAGACAAACCTGTCTTGGATCAAGGTTTGCGATGCGGCTATACTCCGCCCCGCCCCGTGGCAGCTCGCGCCGATTCCCCCAGCGGATGAGGCGAAAACGAGCGGTCCTGTGTTACACCCCGCTTCGAATCGCGGCCTCTCCCACCTGTTCGAGGTCCTGCCCTTGCTCGCCCCCCGAATCCGACGCCATCCCTTGCTCTGGGCGACCTGTGTGATCGCCGGGTGGGCCGTTGCGCCGGTCGCGGCACAAGAAGGAGAGCCCTGGGTCGACGGATTCTATGCCCCGCCCTATGCCTGCCGGGCGAATTTCCCACTCGCTGGCCAGGAAAAGCTCTTCGCCGAGCTGCGGCAGCTCCAACTCGACGTGGTGGAGCGACTCAAGGTCCCCCCGGCGCCAGAACCGGTCGAGCTCTACCTGTTTCGCGATAAGACCACCTATCGCGATTACCTGGCACAACGCTTTCCGGACGTTCCCTTTCGCAAGGCGTTATACGTCAAAGGCGCCGGCCCGGGGATGGTCTACGCGTATGTGAACGGCGAGTTCGAGATCGACGTGCGGCACGAATCGACGCACGCCTTGCTGCACGCCGCCTTGCCGATGGTGCCCCTCTGGCTCGATGAGGGACTCGCCGAGTACTTCGAAGTTCCACCGGCCGATCGGGCGAGCGCCAATCCGCATTTCTCGCCTACGTGGTGGGCGGCGCGATTCGGCAGCGTGCCCAAGCTCACCACGCTCGAGGTGATGCAGGATCTGGGAGAAATGGGACGCGCCGAATATCGCCATGCCTGGGCCTGGGTTCATTTCATGTTGCACGGCCCTCCCGAAGCGCAGCAGGAACTGATCCGCTACCTCTACGACCTGCGGCAGGGGAATCCCACGCTGCTGCTCAGCGAACGCCTCGCAGCGCGCATTCCCGACCTCAACCAGTGCTTTTGCGACCACTTCTTGAAATGGAAGTAGCCATTTCCTTCGGCCGCTACGCGGGAAAGCGCTGTTGCTAGCATCGCGCGCTGGCTGGTGATCGAGACGTTCCTCGACCCGATGGATCTCGAGAAGTGATGTTGCCGCGGCGCGTGTCGTTTGGTACTAACCCGCCACTTCTCTCGACCGGACGACGAGGCAACTTCCGTGCCAGCCTGCTGGTGCGCGGAGTTCTCGGCAGTCGGCCCGCACGTCGGCGACGCAACTCGCCTGGAAGGAACCGGGGGCTGGTTTGACAGACGAAATCGCGAGCTTTCCGATGTGGCTCAGCTTTGTTACGGCCCTGGCTGCCTCGCTGCTGCTGACGCCTTTTGCGCGCCATCTGGCACTGCGGATGGGCGCCGTCGACAAACCCGACGGCAAACGCAAGCTGCACAAGGCCCCGGTCCCCCTGTTGGGCGGCGTGGCTGTCTTCTGTGCGCTGATCATTGGCGTGGTCGTTGCGAATCTCTCCCAGTCTCCCGATCATCCCGAGATGGCGCGGCTGTCGCTCGTCGTCGTGCTCGCCTCCGGATTCGTCTGTGCCCTGGGATGCGTCGACGATTGCTACGACCTGGGCGCGCGATTCAAGCTCATGTTGCAGATTGTCGCCGTCTTGCCCGTGGTACTGGCGGGCTGCACGGTGGATCGAATTGTCGCTTTCGGACACCCCTTCGACCTGGGCTGGTGGGGCGTGCCGTTGACGGTCTTCTGGCTCGTGGGCTGTATCAATGCCCTGAATCTGCTCGACGGCATGGATGGGCTGGCGTCGGTCGTCGGCCTGGCGACCTGCGCCATGACGGCCATCATCGCCTCGATGACCGGCCATCCTCACGTGGCGCTCGTCGCGCTGGTGTTGTCAGGAGCACTGGCTGGCTTTCTCGTCTACAACCTGCCGCCGGCAAGCATCTATCTGGGCGACTCCGGCAGCATGGTCATCGGTCTGGCCGTGGGGATCCTCAGTGTGCAAGGCGCGCTGAAGACCTCGGCCACACTATCGATCACGGCGCCCGCGCTCGTGATGAGCATTCCGATGCTCGACGCGGCGCTCGCCGTAGTGCGTCGCAAGCTGAGCGGACTGCCGTTTCACACGGCCGACCGCGGACACATCCATCATCGCCTGCTCGATCGAGGGCTGAGCACCTGGCAGGCCCTGTGCATTATCGGCGCGTTGTGCCTGACGACCGGCGCCGCGGCCACTGCCGCCACGATGCTGCGCAACGATACGCTGGCCTGGGCCACGGCGCTCAGTCTCGTCGTCCTGCTCGTCTGGACTCGTCTCTTCGGCCACTACGAATTGTCTCTGGTGAAACTCTCTCTGGCCTCGGTGCTCGATTCGCTCGTTCACCTGCTGACCGGCTCGGCCCATTCGGCCCGCCGCGCTTCGCTCGATCGGCTATCGTGCATGGCCTTCGACGAGGCGTGGAACCGCCTGGTAAAAGAGGCCTCGCTCTGGCAGGCTCGCTCGATCGAGCTCACGATCCATGCCGAGGGTGAAACGACGGGGCGACAAGTCTGGTCGGACAAGGCCCGCGCCAACTACGACAAGGGCGAATGGACGTTGGCCATGAGCTTTGGGGAGCGGGCCACGCGGGGCTGCGAGCTGCGAGTCTCGGGCCCCGATGCCGGCATTCCCGAACCGCTCTACCTGATGCGTCTCGCGCGCGTCATGCGCATTTATGGCCAGCATTGGCTCGCCAATCCCGAGGGCGTGCCGAGCGTCCAGCTCAAGCTGGTGGGTCCGTCCGACCGTCGTAAAGAAGCGGCCTGATCGGTCGAGCCTGTCGTCGCTCAGACCCAGTTTCCGCTCTGGTGGAACAGGTAGTCCACCGAGCTCAGATAGAGGTAGTTCGTGCCTCCCTGCGTCGCGTTGGCCCAGACCTCGTCGAGCCCGTGCGCCAGGATCGAATAGTTCACACCGGTCAGCCGCGCCTCGCTGCCGCTGCCGTAGAAGCTGTCGTTCCAGACCGAGTCGTGGAACGTGGCGACGTCGTTCCCGGTGGTCAGGAAGATCTCGACCTCTTCGAAATCGCGCACCGCGATATCGTGTGCGGCCCCTTGCAGGCGCACGTCGATGGGCCAGGCCGTGATCGTATCGTTGCCGGCCGAATCGTTGAGCACCGCACGGTCTACGCCCCCGCTGGCAAAGGCGCGCACCGTGTCAAAGCCGCGCACCGCGTTGTCGTGTCCCGTGCCTTGCAGGCGGGTATCGATGGGCCAGCTCGTCAGCGTGTCGTTGCCGGCCGAATCGTAGAGGAACGCGCGATCGAACCCGGTCGAGGCGAGACCCCGCACCGCATCGAACTTGCGCACGACGACCTCGTAGCCGATGCCGTACATGCGTGTGGCATCGGGCGTCGAGATGTACGTGTCGTCGCCCGCCGAATCGTAGAGCAAGGCCACGTCGACACCCGTCGAGCCGAGGATCTGCAACTGCTCGAAATTGAGGATGCGATTCTCGTAGCCCGGCCCGTAGATGCGCGTATCGCCGGGGGTCGACACGACCGTGTCATTATTCGGCGTGTCGTAGACGACGCCGCGATCCCACCCCCCGCGTCCATCGATCGTGACGAACTCGAAGCCGGTCGCTTGGGCGTTGAAACCATTGCCCGAAAGCTCGCCGCCTCCGAAACGCAATTCGGCGCTTTCGGCGCCCGCCGTGCCGCGCAACACGACCGTATCGATGCCGGCGCCGCCGCGGAAGTCGAAGCGGCGGAAGTTCGCGCTGTTGAAGCTGTAGCTCACCCCGTTGACGACCACCTCGTGCATCGAGCCGGCCGAAAACTCCACGACGTCGTTCGTGGCCGCGCCAAACACGTACACCGTGCCGTCGTTCTGCGCCACGAGATTCGTCACGCGCAGATTGACGTTCGCGTTCGTGCCGATCACCTCGAGATAGAACGTGTCGCCGGCCCGCGCGAAGCAGTCGATGCGTTCGAAATTGCCCGTACCCTGACTCGAGCCGACCAGCGTGCCGCTCGAGTTGTAGAGCCGCAGGTCGATATTCCCGGCGGTCGAGAGGAAGCTCGCATCGACGGTCAAGAACCGATCGCGGGCAGCCGTGAAGCTGAAGAAGTTGTTGCCCTGGCCGATACTCTGTCCGGCAAACTGGCTGGCCTCGATGGTCCCCAAGTTGACGGCGTTCATGCCGACCAGGGTCATGCTGGCCGTGTAGTGTCCGACTCCTCCTGTCGTGCCGAGCCCGATCGTGTAGCTCTGGCCGGCGACGACATCGAACGTGAACGTGCCCGCCGTCGCATCGTAGGTGCCCCCCCCACCGACGAGCTCGACGCTCGTCTGCATGTAGTGCGTGACGTCGATGTCGATCGTCAAGCGGCCGGTTTGTCCCGCGGTGAAACGGAAGTAGTCCCGATCGTCGCGGCGGCCAATGGTGCCCGAGAAGGAGCCATTCTGCAGCAGACTGCCCAGGTTCTGCGCCGTGCCGGCGGTCGAGCCGACATCATCGCCGGGCATCAACGAGTCGATCGCACGGTCGAGATTCAAGCGTAGGTAGTTCTGATTCGTGGCAGAGTCGAAGATCGTGTCGGCCGTGTTCCGCATCCAGGAGTAAATCTCGTCCTGGCTGACCGATAGATTTCCGCCGAAGGCAAAGGCCTCGCGGATCAAGACGCTGGCGGCGGCGACGTACGGCGCGGCCATGCTCGTGCCCGACATGCGGGCAAAATCGTCTGGTTGGCCATTCAGATTACCCACGTAGTCGGGCACGGTGCTCATGACCGAGCGTCCCGGCGCCACGATGACACGATTGTTGCGCTGGCTGAAGTAGCTGAGCGCGCCGTTGTCATCGGCCGACGCCACGGGCACGACGTTGCTGCTCGAGCCGGGGTAACTCAAGCCCGGCGCGTTGTAGCTCGTGAAGGCGTTGCCTGCCGCCACGGAGATAAAGATGCCGTCGGCCCGCAGTAGTGCGAACTCGTCCTCGAGCATTGCCCACGAAGGCGTCGAATTGTCGTTGGCCGTCGAGCCGAGCGAGAGATTGACCGTGGTGATCGGGTTCTCGAACGAGTTGCGGTTCTGATGCACCCAGCGGAGGGCGCTTTCGACCCAACTGAAGTAGCCTGCGCCTTGATCGTTGAACACGCGGAGTCCGACGAGATCGACGCCCGGGGCCACGCCGGGATAGAGACTGCTCGAACTGCCGATGATGCCGGCCACGTGGGTGCCGTGGCCGCCGGCCGGTCCATCGTCGTAGGGATTCGCATCGTTTTCGGCGAAATCCCAGCCCCCCACCACTCGGTAGTTCGCGCCGTAGCCGCCGCCGAGCGCCGTGTGATCGTAGGCGATGCCGCTATCGATGACGACCACCGTCTGACCGGTGCCCATCAACCCGTAGTCGTTGCGCACCTGAGAGAGACCGGTCCAGGAGTTGCCGTTGGCGACAAACTGCTCCAGCTCTCCCTGGATGAAGTGCTGGAGCTCGCCCTGGCCGGTCGAATTCTCGACGAAGGCGTCGATGCGAAAATCGCCCACGGGCTGCACAGAAAAAGCCAGACGTTCTTCGAACGTTTCCAGCTTCAGTGCGCGCGGAGCGCGGTATCCCCGATGTTGTGAATCTTGCATGCCTACCTCGCGCTCGGCGCTCTCGACGCGATCGCCGCGCGGCGCCGGCACGCGACGACGAGCTCGCGCTCGTGCGCACGCACCGCTCTTCGCCTGGGGCAAGCGGATCGTGTCGGACCGTAGGCCGTCGGGGGAGCTTCGGCCGTGAAGTGCTAAATGCGATCGTCCTGGATATCGAACAACCGACGACCCGAACGGGCCGTGCGATAAGTGTTGTGAGTTTCAACTCGTCGCTCGCGCGGGCGCCGCAGCTTTGTCTGCTGCTTTGCCCGTGAACGTCGTCGATTGCTCGCGCGAAGAAGTGTGTGGCGCGAGCAACCAACGCAGTTGAAGGCTCGTTACTGGAACCCTAGGTCAGACCGGGCACGTGGGAAGTGCTTTTCACGGTGGGTAACGCGCGTGCTAGCACGACAGGCAGCGATGTTGCCCGGAGGCAACACGCCTGAGGTGATCGAGCTTCACCGCTCGTCGTGGGCGAACGGCACGCGCAGCAGCGCGGCAACAATGTGGCGTTTTGGCAGCAAGATCCGCCGCCGGAATGCGGCCTCTCACGGTCCGTAGCCGTCAGTGGCCAAGCTCCTTTTACGGAGGCCACGGCCAGGGCGTTCGTCGCGCGCCGCAAGATTCCCTAGCGCGTCGTGGCTCCCACGACAGTGAAGGGCAGGGCTAGTGCCTCGACGTCGGCGAAACACTAGCAGTAGTGCCGCCAGCATGCCGCTGCTGGCGGCTGATCTTGACTCCGGACGTCGCTTCGAGCAAAGTCCTCGCCGCCTCGCCGCACGACAAAGACACCACCCATGATGCCATTCGAAACGCCAGCGCCGACGAGCGACGCGCCGCGCCGCTTCGCACATCGAGTTCTCGATGCCGCAGCCTGGATCTCCGGTTCGCGCATGGTGGGCTTAAGTGTGCAGGCCACCATCATCGTCGCACTGGCGCGGCTGCTCACACCAGCCGAGTTCGGCAGCTATGCCGTCGCCATGGCCTTGACGACGTTCGCCGCTCTCGTGGGACAACTCGGGCTAGCTCCCGCGATCGTCCGTGCGCCAGCCATCGCACGCGGACAAGTCGCCGGGGCATTCTGGCTGCTCGTGCTCACCGGCGTGTTGTGCGTGGCAAGTCTGCACATCATCGCCTGGCTGGGCTTCAAGGGCGAAAGTGCCTCGATCGTGCGCTGGTGCGCCTGCGGCGTGCTGCTGCAGAACCTGGCTACGGTGCCGATCGCCGAATTGCAGCGCGCCCTGCGCTTTCGCGATTACGTCGTGACGGAGCTCGTCGCGCAGATCGTGGGGTCGGGCCTGGTATCGATCGTGGCCGCCTGTCTGGGCTGGGGTGTCTGGTCGCTCGTCCTGGGTGGCCTGGTACGCGAGACGATCATCGCGCTCGGGTCGCTCGCGCTCGCACGCACGGCCTGCCTCTCGCGCATCGACTTCGCCGGCACGGCGTCGCTGGCCCGTTTCGGCGTGGCGCTGCTGTGTGTGCGACTCGGCGCCACGATCGCGCAAACGGGTCCTCAACTGGTCGTCGGTCGCGTGCTGGGCGCGCAGGCGCTCGGGTTATTCACGCGGGCCTTCTTCACGGTCCATCGACTTGAGCTGGCCGCCGTGAGCGGTTTACAAAACCTGTTGCTTGCGGCCTTCTCCAGCGGCGGGCCAAGCGATGCCCGCTTGCGTGCCGGTCTGCTGCGTTCCACGCGATTGCTGACGGCAATCGTGCTGCCGCTGTTCGCCATGCTGGCCGTGGCGGCCGACGATCTCGTCTCGGTCGTGTTGGGACCGCAATGGCGCGAGGCAGCCCCGCTCATTGCCATCGCCTGCGTGTTGGGGGCCAGCAGTGCCCTGGCCACCGTCGCCGACGCCGTGCTCAAGTCGGCAGGCAAATGGCGCATACTCGTCGGATTACAGAGCACTTCGGCCATGGGCGTTGTGGGGGCCGCCTGGCTGGGAACGAAGTGGGGTACCACCGGTAGCGTGCTCGCCGTGACAGCCAGCGGCGCCGGCGCGAACCTTTGCCTCGTCGGCATCACGCTCGTGATCTTTGGCGTACGAGTACGCGATTACCTGCGCGTGCTCGCGCCGTCCGTGGCGTTCTCGGTGGCGCTCGTAGCGGCACACGAATGCCTGGCATCCGTGATACCTGGCTCGCTCGACCATGCCGTGCTACGGCTGGCGATCTTCACGGCGCTCGGCGGCGTCGTTGCCCTCGGGGGATTCACCTGGCTGCGCAAGCATTACGCCGGTCGCGTGGCCGGAGACTATGGCCTGCTCGCCGAATGGTACCGGGGGCACCGCCGGCGGATGACCGGCAATTGACGTCGCGGCTACTCGTTGTGCAAACCGGGACGTTCGAGCAGATCGAACAGGTATTCGCCGTACGCATTCTTCTTCAAGGACTCGGCCAGCGCCGCAAGTTGCGTCGCATTGATGAAGCCCTTGAGGTAGGCGATCTCTTCGATGCAGGCGATCTTCAATCCCTGCCGTAGTTCGATCGCTTCGATGAAATTGGCCGCCTGCAACAGCGACTCGGGCGTGCCCGTGTCGAGCCAGGCGAAGCCGCGCGTGAACTTCTCGACGTGCAACTGCCCGCGGCGCAGGTACTCGGCATTCACGTCGGTGATTTCGAGCTCGCCGCGAGCCGAGGGCTTGAGATTCCTGGCGATCTCGATCACCTGGTTGTCGTAGAAGTACAACCCCGGCACGGCGTAGTTCGACTTGGGCTGCTGCGGCTTTTCGGCCAGCGAGATGGCCTTGCCATTCGCGTCGAACTCGACGACGCCGTAGCGTTCGGGATCCTTGACCGCGTAGGCAAAGACCGTGGCGCCGACTTCGCGCGAGGCCGCGCTGGCCAGCATCATCTGGAAGCCCTGACCGTAAAAGAGATTGTCGCCGAGCACCAGCGCGCAATGGTCCTGGCCGACGAACTCACGTCCGATGACGAACGCCTGCGCGAGTCCTTCCGGTTTTGGCTGCACGGCGTAGTGGATCTCTAACCCCACCTGGCTGCCATCGCCCAGTAGGCGTTGAAAGCCGCCGATATCTTCGGGCGTCGAGATCAGCAGGATGTCTCGAATGCCCGCCAACATCAGCGTGGAGAGCGGGTAGTAGATCATCGGCTTGTCGTACACCGGCAGCATCTGCTTGCTGACGGCGCGCGTGATGGGGTGCAGACGCGTGCCCGCCCCCCCAGCCAGGATGATCCCCTTCTTACAACGGTTCGGTTCGCTCATGGTCGCTGGGCAAGCTCTCGCGGCTGGTAGGGCAGGGGGCCGAAAGGTAAAAGCTTACCGAGCGGGCGCGGACAGACCAAGCCGCTCGCGCTGGTACTTGCCGCTGGCGACACGTTCGACCCAGGTCGTATTCTCCAAATACCAGCGCACGGTCAATTCCAGGCCCGACTCGAAATCCCGGGCCGGCTGCCAGCCCAACTCCCGGGCGATCTTGCCGGCGTCAATCGCATAGCGGCGGTCGTGCCCCGGTCGATCGGCCACTTTCTTGATCAGCGACCTGGTCGGCGAATGGGGCAGGCCGGGCACCAGCCGGTCGATCAGATCGCAGATCGCGTGAACGATCTCGATGTTCTTCCGCTCGCAATTGCCACCGATGTTGTATTCCGAGCCGGGCTGGGCCTTGGCCAGCACCGTGCGGATCGCCTGGCAGTGATCTTCGACGAACAGCCAGTCGCGCACGTTCAAACCGTCGCCATAGACGGGCAAGTGCTTGCCCTCCTTGGCATTCAGGATCATGAGCGGGATGAGCTTCTCGGGAAACTGATACGGCCCGTAATTGTTCGAGCAGTTCGTGATCAGCACCGGCAGGCCGTAGGTGTGGTGATAGGCCCGCACGAAGTGATCGGATGCAGCCTTGGAGGCTGAGTAGGGAGAATTCGGCGCGTAAGGCGTTTCCTCGGTGAAAAAGCCCGTCGCGCCGAGCGAGCCGTACACCTCGTCGGTCGAAACGTGGAGAAAGCGGAAATCCTCCTTCTCCTTCGCTGGCAACTCTTTCCAGTAGGCCCGGGCAGCCTCGAGCATCTGGAAGGTGCCTACGACGTTCGTCTGCACGAAGGCGCCCGGACCGTCGATCGAGCGATCGACGTGCGACTCGGCGGCAAAATTGACGATCGCCTGGGGTCGATGCGTCTCGAGCAGGGCCAGCGCGCCATCACGATCGCAGATATCGCCCTGCACGAATGTGTGACGAGGATCGCCGAGCACCGGCTCGATTGAGTCCAGATTGCCCGCGTACGTCAGTTTATCCAAATTGACAATCCGGACGTCTTCTTCCTCGGCCAGGGTCTGCCGCACAAAGCAGCTTCCGATGAATCCGGCGCCGCCGGTGACCAGCAAGGTACGCATGGATAGGGGTCTCACAATCCGTGAATTCGGCGGCCGGCATCCGTTTGCCGGGCATGCATCGCGCTTGGCAGCCGGAGTTTGCCAGCTTCGCGCCAGAACTGCAAGTTCTCTGCCGGGACGTGGCGGTTCGTGCCCGCGAATCGTCGAAGCTCGCTATGGCGACGATTCGGCACTGCGACGATCACCAAACCTGCGTTGCGGGGGGTGGCAAGGTTCTGTTTCGCCTCGTTTTTAGGGGTTCAACCGAGAATCGGCTCGCCGC